>USOR01000007.1 GCA_900556425.1 uncultured Coriobacteriaceae bacterium | reverse complement strand
CAAGGGCACGGCCATCGCCAGGGCGACGCTCCTGCACCTGGGCATGCCGCTGCCGCCGATCATGGACAGGTCGCGCAGGCAAACGGTTCCGATGACCGGCAGGCTAGTTATGGAATGCTTCGCCAACGGGGAGAGCCCCATGGACATGGATCTGGCATGAGCTCCAAGCCCAACCCGCGCCGCTCCAACGGAAGCAGGCGCACGAGACTGCGCAACAGGGTGAAGGCCATGGGCCTGCCGTGCCACATATGCGGCCAGGCAATCGACTATGAATTGCCAGCAGGTCACCCGATGTCATACGAGCTGGACGAGCTGGTGCCGGTCAGCCGTGGCGGTGACCCGTTTGACCCGGACAACGTGGCACCGGCGCACCGCATCTGCAACCAGAGGCGGGGCAACCGGATGCCGGGAGACGGTGAGATTGACGACCGGGCCACCTCGCCGTGCATCGGACTGGTCGACTGGGTCGCCTTGTGCAGCAAGGCGAAGTAGGGCGCGTGTGACGCTTGCGCCATGAGGTTTTGACGGGGTGGGGGTATCCCCTCCCCGTACCGTCCAGGCCCGCCCCCTCGGCATAGGGCCATTTTAGATTGACAAGTTTCCACAGGAGGTGCCAGATGGGCCGTCCGAAGAAGGTGCTGACGGCCGTACAGTCCGGAGACGAGCGCGAAACGCTAATCGCCCTGCGCAACAGCATCGCAAGGCGCATCGACGAGTGCGAATCAGGGCGAGACATGGCGGCACTGTCGAAGCGGCTCATGGAGATAGTGGACAGGCTGAAAACCATGCCGAATCCTGACGAAAACGAGCTAAATCCCGTTCAGGCGGCGCGCGCGAAGGTGAGGGCGCGCGATGGCGGCACGTAGGTACGGAAGTCAGGAGCCGACCTTCGAGCTCGTCGGCGATTACGCCTACACCGACGACCCGGATGCCGTGCAACTGTTCGAGAACTACCGGGCGACCTTCTACCCGTGCCAGGAACGCGAGATGGAGCTGTTCCTTGCACGGGACGCGAGCGGAAGCTACGCGACGCTCACCATAGGCATCTCGAAGCCGAGGCAGAATGGCAAGTCCTACGGGGCCAGATGGTACGCGGTCTGGGCCGCGCTCATCGACGGCAAGAAGGTGCTCTATTCTGCGCACCACGGCAAGACGGTGCGAAAGATGTTCAAGGCGATCCGGGAAATCGTCGAGGGCAACCCGGATATCTACCGCGAGCTCGCGGTAGACGGCGGCGGCATCTACAAGGCGGCCGGAAGCGAGGGAATCTACTTCGCCAACGGCGGAATGATCGAGTTCCAGACGCGCACGACATCCGGCGCACGTGGCGAGACCTACGACATCATCATCGTGGACGAGGCGCAGGAGCTGACCCAGGGCCAGCTCGACGCCATGAAGCCGACGACGCTCGCCTCCGATTCGGGCGACCCTCAGATGATATACCTCGGCACGCCGCCGGGGCCGGATTGCCCCGGCACGGTCTTTCGCAAGATGCACGACAAGGCCCATGCGGGCGGCGAGGGCATCTGGTGGCTCGAATGGGCAGTGGAGGAACCGGTTGACACCGCAGACTTCGACGCGTGCATCGATGCCGCCTACAGGACGAATCCGGCCATGGGCTACCGCATACGCGAGAGGGTCATGGCAGACGCCATACGCACGGCGACCGACGTGGCAGGCTTCAACCGCGAGTACCTGAACTGGTGGAGCAGGCAGCACGTCGATTCGGTGATAGGGGCCGACGGCTGGGAACGCTGCGCAATCGAAGACGCGCCTGGTCTGGACGATGAGAACGCACCGTGCTTCGCGGTCAAGTTCTCGCTCGACGGCAAGATCGCGACCATCGCGGCAGCCGCGAAGACGGACGACGGCCGCGTGTACGTCGAGGTGCCGAGCGGATGCAACGCGAGTTGCGCGAGGGGCATCAGGTGGGTCGAGGACTTCGCCGCATTGGTCGCAGGCGGTGCCGGAAAGATCGTCATAGACGGCAAGTCGCACGCCGATGACCTGTACAGGAGGCTGCGCGAACGCAAGGTTCCGAAAGCGTGCCTTGACATCCCGGCGTCATCAGAGGTCGCAAGCGCCTGCTCGTCGTTTGTCACAGCGATTGACGAGGGGACGCTCGCGCATGGCGGGCAGCAAGCCGCCGCCTACGCGGTGGACAACACGATCAAGCGAAAGATAGGAAACGGTGGCGGATTCGGCTTCGAGGCCGCGACGGAGGATGCCGACGCGACCTTGCTCGAGGCGATGGCACTCGCGTACCAGGCTGCCATGACGAACAAACGAAACCCGAATAAGAAGGGAAGGGCCGGATGCTAGACGAGCAGCCAAACACCTGGCACGCGATAGAAGCTGAGACGGCGTTCGACGGTATCAAGGACGCAGCCGGACTCGACGACGAGACCCGAGCGTGGGTCAGCAGGCTCACTGACGAATACGACAACCACGTAAGCCACAACGAAAAGCTCAAGAAGTACTACGAGGGCACGAACAAGGTCAAGGACTACGGCGTGACGGCAGACATCCCGAATGACCAGAAGTGCCACTGGGCGGCAAAGGCCGTTGACGCGCTCGCCGACCGCATCAGGCTCGAATCGCTCGTGACGGAAAACGGCGACCAGAATGCGCTGGATGCGATGGCAAGGCGCAACAACCTCGTGAGCAACTACAACAGGCACCTTCCGGCGAAGCTGCGCTACGGGTGCATGGCAGCTGCTGTTACCAAATCAGATGACGGGCATTCACGCGTGCGCTTCCACTCGGCCGAGACCTTCACGGCGATTCCATCACCCGACTTCACGGACGGAGTCGTTGCCGCTGGACTCGTGATCGCGAGGCGCGAGATAACCACGTGGAGCAACGGCAAGATGGTGCCGACGGTGGTAAATGTCCATCTTCCGGGCAACATCGGCGAGTTCAGGCAAGTCGATTCCGGCAAATGGACGTACGAACCCGGCAAGACACGTGAGGAGCTGCCGACGCTGTACGTGTTCAGCCACGACGGCACCGGAACGCTCAACCCGTTCGGACGCACGCGCATCACGCGATTCGTGCGAAACCTCGTGGACGACGCCATACGCTGCATGTGGCACATGCAGGTGTCGGGGGCGTTCTACTCCATGGCAAAGCTCTACATGACCGGCCTCACGGACGACCAGTTCGAGGGTTATAGGACAAAAAGTGTGTCTGGTTTCGGGCGTCACCTCAGGTGGCGCCCTTCTTTTTTGAGAAAAAGTTGATGCCTCCCAACTTTTCTGCCTGGACAGAAAGTGTGTCCGATTTCGCTGGAAACCCCTGCTCAGACCCCTTAGATTTTAAAAAAAGTTGCCTGAATCCAAGGGGCCGAGATGAAGACGAAGAAATGCCCGTCATGCGGATGCGACATGAAGCGAAACGGCAAGACGAAATCGGGAGCGCAGCGCTGGCGGTGCAGGGGCTGCGGGGCATCCTCCACGCATCGCATCGACACTTCCGCCAAAGACCTCGAGTGCTTCTTGGACTGGCTGTTCTCCAGGAAGCGCCAGATCGACATGCCGGGCCAGGGAAGGACGTTTCGGAGGAAGACGGCCAGGTTCTGGAAGCTGTGGCCGATGCCGCCCGAGACCGGAGAGATCCTGCGCGTCGTCTTCGTCGATGGGATATACCTCGCGCGCCAGCTCGTCGTGCTGATAGCGTGCACCGACAGACACGTGGTCGGCTGGCATCTGGCCAGAAGCGAGAACTCGAGGGCCTGGGAGGCGCTGCTTTCCAAGATCGCCCCTCCAGAGGTGGTGGTGAGCGACGGTGGAAGCGGGTTCGAGAAGGCCAGGCGCCGCGCATGGCCCTCCACGCGCGTGCAGCGCTGCACCTTCCACGCCTTTTGCCAGGTGAGACGCTACACGACCTCCAGACCCAAGCTTCTGGCCGGAGTCGAGCTCTACTCGCTTGCCAAAGACCTGCTCTCGATCGAGACGCTTCGCCAGGCCGGGCTTTGGGTGGAAAGGACGATGCAGTGGTGCGAGTTCTGGGCGGACTTCCTCGAGGAGCGCTCGTGGGCAAACGGCAGGCGCGTGTTCACCCACGAGAGGCTCAGAAAGGCGAGAAGGGGTCTCGTGAGCCTGATAAACGCCGGCACGCTGTTCACCTATCTCGACCCCGAGTTGGCCGCCGAGGCTCCTCTGCCGGCCACGAACAACGGGATAGAGGGAGGAATAAACGCCCGGTTAAGGTCGATGGTGCGCGACCATCGGGGCTTGAGCGACCTGAGAAGGGCCAAGGCGGTCTTTTGGTGGTGCTACATGCACACGGAATGCCCGCTTCCTGCGGCTCAACTGCTCAAAGAGATGCCGACTGACGACGACGTGGATCTGCTGAGGGACGTCTACGGGATCGATCTGCCAAGGGACGCGGGTCCAGTCGAGTGGGGAAGCGGTGTCGTCTGGGAGGAGCTGCATCATCGGACGCGCTGGCCCTACTCGATCGACTAGCCAGACACACTTTTTGTCCTATAACCCGCAAGCTACGCCGTTTATTGCTGATACATGCGCCTTGCCGTTTGGTAGAGCTTTGTGACCTGCGCACCCGTCTGCTTGGGGAAGATAAGCCCGTAGGGCATGTAATGCGGCTCGGCCAAGGAGATGCGGGCAAGGTTTGGGTGGATATCCTCCCAGATCTCGGTCGTGACGATGGCGCGATTGTTTAATTCGCAATCTGCGAACAGTTCCATCGTGTAGAAGGGGACATCCGTGATTCGGTTGGCTCCGAGACCAACAAGATAGGAGCGTGCGGCATCGTAGTCGGCCGATACGCCCGGCCTCATCATGACGAGGTCAAGGTCATGGAGCAGCTCTGCATCCACCACTTCGGGAATATCCGTTCCTGGCAATTTTGGTACCGCGACGCATAGCCGAGTTTGTGTTAGCTCGAGGAACAGGCACCGATCTCGGTAGAGCTCGGACATGTAGAGCCCCTCCATCACGTCATACGATACGCCGAGTCCACGCAGGTAATTGCCTGGCTCGATTCCCGCGCTTTCGAGCGAGGTGATATCGATGCGGGTGCCCGGTGCGTTTTCGATCATATGCGACCATATTCCTGGAAGCAGGCGGCACTTCATGAGCAATGAAGTTGCCACGCGTATAGGTCCCTCGCCCTTCTGAATCGTCCGTGCGCGAGCGACTGCCTCATCGCAGTGACGCACGATCTCCATGGCATCCCGATAGAGCGATTCGCCCGCTTCGGTCAGCTTGACGCCGCAAGGTCCACGCTCGAACAAGACGATGTCCAATCGCTGCTCGAGAAGGTCGATTTGCTGAATGAGAGAAGACGGCGCGATATAGAGCGCGCGGGCAGCTTTGCTGAAACTCCCCGCATTTGCCGTTTCGATGAAGGACTCGATGTGGCGCGAGTACACGGTCACCCCTTTGTATCAGGTTTAAACCTTATACAGTCATAGAGAAAAGCGCGATTAAAAGGAGATTATAGCAACTACTATAAGGTCGTGTACGAAAGTGGAGGGGGACATAATGGATGTGACCGCGCTCAAGCGTAAGAGGTACGTGTATCTATTTGCATCGGCAGCTTCGTTTCTGGTACTAGGGCTCGTCTATGCCTGGTCGCTTTTTGCAACGCCGCTCGCCACCATCTACGGGTGGGAGCTGAGTGCGGTGAAGGTTACCTTCACGATTTGCATGGCGGCGTTTTGCATGGGTGGCCTCATTGGGGCGCAGGTGTTGAAGCGCCTTGGCGTCAGGGGAGCCATTTTGCTTTCGGCGACGCTGCTCGTATGCGGTTTTGCGGGAACCGCGCTGCTCGCTCCCCAGGGTATCTGGGCGCTCTACCTGTGCTATGGCGTTCTGATTGGCTGCGGCACGGGGTTGGGGTATAACGTCGCCATCGCCACGGTTACCTTGTGGTTCCCTGATAGGACCGGTTTTGCCTCGGGCGTCATGTTCATGGGCTTTGGCCTGGGCTCTCTCACCTTGGGAACGCTCGCGAACACCATTATCGCGACAGCGGGGCTTGCCATCGCCCTGACCGTCGTTGCGATAACCGCCGGCGTCGTCATGACGTGCCTGGCGCTGCTTCTGAAGCGTGCTCCCGACAACATCGGCGAGCTGCTGGGCGTGGAGAAGAAGGCGGAGGCCGTAGCCGACGAGGAAGCCGATAGGCGCAGGTTGTTTCGCGATCCGGCTTTCTACATCTACTACCTCTGGGCAAGCATCCTTTTGGGTGCGGGTGTTCTCGTGATCGGCACCTCCAAGCTGGGTGCCCTGGAGCTTAAGCGAGGTCTTCGCCACGACGCTCGTGGGCATCATCCCCATCGTCAACGGGGCGGCTGGGCTTACCATGGGTGTCATCTACGACAAGAAGGGCCTGCGGTTCTCGATGATTCTGGCCGCAGTGGTGTCCTTCGTGTCCTGCACGATGATTGCCTGCTCCTTCTGGGGCAATGTCGACATGCTCTATGTCGCGGGGTGCCTGATTCTGGTGACATCCTATGGAAGCGTGGCGCCCCTTGCCACGGCCTTCGCTCGTGAGCGATACGGGGCGAAGCGCTTTGCGCACAACTTGCCCGTCGTAAACACCGACATTGCGGGTGGCTCCGTCTTCCAGCAGGTGGTGGTAAGCGCGAGTGGTGGGGGCAGCTCCATCATCTACACGGTCATGTCCGTCTTCGGTGCCGTCGCCCTTGCGCTCAGCGGCGTATTCGCCCGTATCACGAGGCCGAAGAAGAGGTAGGGAAGGGCGTTGCATTGGGATACACGAGGGCGTCTTGCCCGTCCCTCCGACTAGGCGATGCGGCCCCCATCTGCAATGACGCAGCGTCTGATTTCGGACAGCGCCCTCGCATCCAGAGCACGACCCTATTTTCGAAAGCGCTCTTCGCAAAAGATGCATGACAATTCCTTGCGCCCGCTGAGGTGGTCGAACATGAATGATGCTTTAGGCATGCACTCTCGTCGGCCTCCGCTGTCACGCAGCGGGGGTCGATTTGTATGAAGGGAGGTGCGCATGCCTACACAGCAAAAAGTCGAGCAAGTTGAGAAGCTCACCGAGCTTTTCAAGAACAGCGAGGGTTGCTGGTTCGTCGATGCTCGTGGCCTTACCGTCAAGGAGTCCCAGGAGCTTCGTCGCAACATTCGCGAGGGTGCCGGACAGATGCACGTCTTCAAGAACAACCTCGCCGCCATCGCGCTCAAGAACCTCGACCTTCCCGAAATCCCCGAGATTCTGGCTGGCCCCACGGCCTTCGTGTTCTGCGATGGTGACGTGGCCGCTCCGGCCAAGGCTCTCAAGGACTTCGCCAAGGACCATGAGGCTCTGGAGATCAAGGGTGGCATCGTCGACGGCAAGGTCTATTCCGTCGAGGAGGCACTCAAGGTCGCCGATCTGCCCAGCAAGGAGCAGCTCGTTGCCATGCTTCTGTCCACCATGCTCGCACCGGTCACGGGTCTCGCCCGTGTCTGCGCGGCGCCGGCGGAGGGTTTGGCTCGCACGATTCAGGCTATCGCAGACCAGAAGGCTGCATAGCGCCACGTTTGTTATGTATATGCAAGGTGGCGTGATTGCCGCCGCAACTGAAAGGTTTTAGTTATGACTAAGGAAGAAATTCTCGAAGGTATCAAGGGCCTGACCGCTCTCGAGCTCTCTGAGCTCGTCCATGACCTGGAGGAGGCCTTTGGCGTCTCCGCCGCCGCTCCTGTTGCCGTTGCCGCCGTTGGTGGCGCTGCTGCCGGTGGCGACGCTGGCGCTGCCGAGGAGAAGAGCGACTTCGACGTCGTGCTCGAGTCCTTCGGCGACAACAAGATCGCTGTCATCAAGGTTGTCCGCGAGGTCACCGATCAGGGCCTCAAGGAGGCCAAGGCTCTCGTCGAGAGCGCTCCTGCCACCATCAAGGAGGGCGTGAAGAAGGACGAGGCCGAGGAGATGAAGGAGAAGTTCGAGGCTGCTGGCGCCGTCGTCACCCTCAAGTAGTCCAGAGCACGCAATCTTGGCCTTTACCGGAGGGCTCACGTACTTAGTACGCTACGCCCTCCGCTTCAGGCCAATCTCACGCACTCTGAACTACTTGTCTTTGGGTGCGCGAAACCTGCTCGAAAGCCCGGATTCCGTTACGGAGTCCGGGTTTTTCTTGTGGTAGCGTTGTAACGGGGGTAATCTATATAAGGTTATGCCCAAGCGGAGGGGGAGAACATGCTCGAGAAGGCCGATCTCAAGAAACGCATCGACAAGGAAGAGTACGAGCAGCGCAAGAACGAGCTCACCGAGAAGCTCGTGCGTTTGCAGCAGCAGTGCATCCGCGAGAAGTTTCCCGTTGTCGTATGCGTGGATGGCTGGAGCGCATCGGGTAAGGGCACGAGCATCTCCAAGCTGGTAAAGGACCTCGACGCCCGTGCGTTCACCGTGTATTCGATGAACGACCCCACGGAAGACGAGTGCCGCTATCCGCTCATGAAGCGTTTCTGGGAGCGCATCGGCCAGTACGGCACCATGACCTTTTTCGACAAGAGCTGGTATTCCGAGATCATCAAGAACCTCTCGGGCATGATCAGCGGCGACAAGGGCTCCGCCCATCTGCCGCAGCCCAAGATTCGCGACCATGTCGATTACATCGTAAAGTCGCGCAATGGCCAGACGGGCCTGTTTGCCGAGTCCACCCAGATTCTCGAGGGGCAGCTCGTCGCCGATGGATACCTCATCATCAAGCTGTTCTTCCACATCAGCAAAAGGGAGCAGACCAAGCGCATCGAGGCACTCGAGGCGGATAAGAACACTGCCTGGCGCGTCAACGACGAGGATCTCTACCAGAACAAGAACTACGACAAGATCTATCCCATCATCGACAAACTGCTCGAGCTCACCGATTCCGCCGACGCCCCCTGGCATATCATCGCCGCCGAGAATCGTCGCGTGCGTCGTATCGAGTTCCTCGAGACGCTCGTCACCGAGATCGAAGAGGGCCTCGCGCGTCACGTTAAGATGAAGGAGAACCCCGTCATCATTCCCGATGACTTTCCGCTTCCGCGCACGCGCCATGACCTCGTGAAGGTGCAGTCAGTCGAGGAGATTCGCCATGACCTTACGATTGACCCCGAGGAGTACCGCAGCGAGCTCAAGAAGGAGCAGGAACGTCTCGCCACCTTGCAGCTCGAGATGTACCGCAGGCAAATCCCGATGATGCTCGTGTTTGAGGGTTGGGATGCGGCCGGCAAAGGTGGCGCCATCAAACGCATCGCCTCTGCCCTCGATGCCCGCGATTATCGCGTCGTTCCCTCCGGTGCGCCCACCAAGCCCGAAAAGGAGCATCCCTTCCTGTGGCGTTATTGGATTAGTCTACCCAAGAGCGGGCACACCGCAATCTACGACCGCTCCTGGTACGGCCGCGTCATGGTCGAGCGTGTGGAGGGGTTCTGCACCGATTCCGATTGGCGCCGTGCCTTCGAGGAAATCAACGATTTCGAGTGGGAGATGTTCCGCACGGGCACGTTGCTCATGAAGTTCTGGGTCAACGTGAGCCAGGACGAGCAGCTCGCGCGTTTCGAGGCGCGCAAGAACGACCCGGACAAGGCCTGGAAGCTCACCGACGAGGACTGGCGCAATCGTGAGAAGTATCCGCAGTACTGCGTGGTCATCAACGACATGCTGCGCATGACCTCGACGTACTTCGCCCCCTGGAACATCATCGAGTCCGATGACAAGAAATACGCGCGCATCAAGACGATCAAGGCCATCAACGCCGCGATCGAGGAGCGTCTGAAGCAGGACAAGAAGAGCTAGCCCATGTCTCTAGTGGGAATCATCTCGGATACGCACGGACGCATCAGCGACGAGGCCCTCGAGGCACTCGCTGGCGTCGACTTCATCATCCACGCTGGCGACATAGGCTCCCTGGACGTCCTCATGGAGCTCGAGGCGATAGCGCCTACCATCGCCGTGTTGGGTAACAACGACTATAACGTCGACTACGGGCCCGGCGTGCGCGAAAGCGCGACGCAGGTCATCGATGGCGTGAGGTTGTTTGTTTCGCATTATCCCAAGGATGCCGAGCGTGCAGCTGCGAGCGGGGAGTATGACCTGGCGATTCACGGCCATACGCACGTGCCGCGTGACGAGATGCGGGATGGCTGCCGCATCATCAATCCCGGCGGCGCCTTCCGGCCGCGCTGTGGCTCCAAACGCAGTCTCGCACTCGTTGAGCTCGAGGACGGCAAGGTCGGCTCTGTGCAGAGCGTGACGGTGTAGTGCCTGTCGCGAAACGAGCTCCTGTGCTCGCAAGCTCGCCCAGGAAGCCACAATACAGGGCATATCAACATGCATCTGCCAAGAAATGCGTTCCTGTGACCGTGGGCTCGACCATGACGTCACATTACGGGACATATTCGCCAAGAAGTGTGCTTCCATGGTCATGAGTCCGACCATAGTGCCACAGTATTGGGCGCAGCAGCACATACCTGCCAAGAAATGTGCCCTCATGACCATCTGTAAAACCACGGGGCCACATTCTGAGACGCTCACTCCCTTTTCCTATTGCCAAGAAAGATGAAATGCGCATTGGGCCTGACTGACGTCAAAATAAACTTAGTTTGAGATAATAAATCACCAAAAATATACCGTTTGCCGATAAATTGGGCACGTTTACGATTGTATTTGTCTTGAAACGACCGTTCATCCAAAAACTTCTTGACCCCTTATACGCGCGCGCATATCCTCTCGCTCGTGTATCACCCGTTTCATAGCTTTATCGGACAACTATAAGGAGGATATAGTGCCGACTACCGTAACGTCCCAGGCCAACGTGTATCGCGATCGCCTCAGTTTCGCGAAGCTCCCGGAGGTCATGGACATCCCCAACCTGATCTCCATTCAGGTCGATTCGTTCAACAACCTGATGACCGAGGGCCTCGACGAGACCTTCGCGAGCATGTCTCCCATCGAGAACAGCGCGAAGACCCTCTGCGTCGAGTTCGGTGCCCACGAGTTTGGCGACCCCAAGCATTCCGTCGAGGAGTGCAAGAAGCGCGACATCTCGTACCAGGCCCCGCTCTTCGTCGACATCCGCTTCATCAACAAGGAGACCGGCGAGATGCAGGAGTCCAACGTCTTCATGGGCGATTTTCCGCTCATGACGAACCGCGGCACCTTCATCATCAACGGCACCGAGCGCGTCGTCGTCTCTCAGCTCGTTCGCTCACCGGGCGTGTACTTCTCCGCCGAGCGCGACAAGACGAGCGATCGCACCATATACAATGCGAAGGTCATCCCCACGCGCGGCGCATGGCTCGAGTTCGAGACCGACAAGCGCGACGTGCTTTCCATCCGCATCGACCGCAAGCGCAAGCAGCCCGCGACGCTTCTTCTGCGCGCGCTCGGCATCGCCGAGACCCGCGACGAGATCATCGACCTGCTCGGTGATAGCGAGATGGTCGAGCGCACGCTCGAGAAGGACCCGTCATCCTCGCGCGAGGAAGCTCTCATCGAGCTCTACCGTCGTCTGCGTCCGGGCGAGCCGCCCACGGTCGACTCCGCGCGTAGCCTGCTCGAGGGCCTGTTCTTCAACCCGCAGCGCTATGACCTCGCCAGGGTCGGCCGCTATAAGATCGACAAGAAACTCGGCATCGAGAGCGACTCCTCCACGCTCACGGTCGAGGACATCGTCACCGCGATGCGCTACATCATCAACCTTGCCCAGGGCAAGCCCGGCTACCAGATCGACGACATCGACCACTTCGGCAACCGTCGCATCCGCACGGTCGGCGAGCTCATCAAGAACCAGTTCCGCATCGGCTTCAGCCGCATGGAGCGCGTCGTGCGCGAGCGCATGTCCACCTTCGACCCCGAGGACATCTCGCCGCAGTCGCTCATCAACATTCGTCCGATCGTCGCCGCCATCAAGGAGTTCTTCGGATCCTCGCAGCTCTCGCAGTTCTTCGACCAGACCAACCCCGCTGCCGGCATCACGCACAAGCGCCGCCTGTCCGCACTTGGCCCGGGCGGTCTGTCCCGCGAGCGCGCCGGCTTCGAGGTTCGCGACGTTCACACCTCTCACTACGGTCGCATGTGCCCCATCGAGACGCCTGAAGGCCCGAACATCGGCCTCATCGGCTCGCTGGCAACCTATGCCCGCGTCAATGACTTTGGCTTCATCGAGACGCCGTATCGTCGCGTCGTCGATGGCAAGATCACCGACGATGTCGATTACCTGACCGCCGACGAGGAAGAGAACTACTCCATCGCCCAGGCAAACGAGCCCTTCGACCCCAAGACGCGCGTGTTCGGTTCCGTCGACGAGAAGACCGGCAAGTTCGTTGCCGCCAAGCGCGTCGTCTGCCGTACCAAGAACGCCGACGGCGTCTTTGGCGACCCCGAGGAAGTGCCTGTCGAGGACGTGCAGTACATGGACGTCTCCCCGCGCCAGATGAACTCGGTCGCAACCGCGCTCATTCCCTTCCTCGAGCACGATGACGCAAACCGCGCCCTCATGGGCT
This sequence comes from uncultured Coriobacteriaceae bacterium, assembly GCA_900556425.1. Lineage (GTDB taxonomy): Bacteria > Actinomycetota > Coriobacteriia > Coriobacteriales > QAMH01 > QAMH01. The sequence continues at coordinate 3,004 of USOR01000007.1, read as the reverse complement.
CGAACATGCAGCGCCAGGCTGTGCCGCTGCTTCGTCCGCAGGCCCCGCTTGTCGGCACCGGCATGGAGCATCGCATCGCCTCTGACTCCGGCGAGCTGCCCCTGGCCAAGCACGCCGGCACGGTCACCTACGTTGATGGCGCGCGCGTCGAGGTCACCAACGAGGACGGCGATGTCGACACCTATACGCTGCCCAAGTTCCAGCGCTCCAACCAGAGCGGCTGCATCAACTACAAGCCGCTCGTGAAGTACGGCGACGAGGTCCACGTGGGCGACGCCCTGGCCGATGGTCCCTCCACCGACCACGCCGAGCTCGCCCTGGGTCAGAACCTCATGATCGCCTACATGCCGTGGGAAGGCTACAACTACGAGGACGCCATCATCGTCTCCGAGCGTGTTGTCGCCGAGGACCTGCTCACGTCCATCCACATCTCCGAGCACGAGATCGACGCACGCGACACCAAGCTTGGTCCCGAGGAGATCACCCGCGAAATCCCGAACCTCTCCGAGGACATGCTCGGTAATCTGGATGCCGACGGCGTCATTCGCATCGGCGCCGAGGTGCATCCGGGCGACGTGCTCGTCGGCAAGGTCACGCCCAAGGGCGAGACCGAGCTCACCGCCGAGGAGCGCCTGCTGCGCGCCATTTTCGGCGAGAAGGCTCGCGAGGTTCGCGACACGTCCCTGAAGATGCCGCACGGTGCTTCCGGTCGTGTCATCGGCATCTCGCAGTTCTCGCGCGCTGCCGGCGACGAGCTTCCCCCGGGAATCAACGAGCTCGTGCGTGTCTACGTCGCGCAGAAGCGCAAGGTCCAGCAGGGTGACAAGCTCTCCGGCCGTCACGGTAACAAGGGCGTTATCTCCCTCGTTCTGCCGGTCGAGGATATGCCCTACATGGCAGACGGCACGCCCGTCGACGTCATCCTCAATCCTCTGGGTGTTCCCTCCCGTATGAACGTCGGCCAGCTGCTCGAGAACCACCTTGGCTGGGCCGCGCTCAACGGTTGGAGCGATGACCCCAAGAGCGACGAGCCGGTTGACGGCCCCTTCTTCGTGTCCACGCCGATCTTCGATGGCGCAACCGAGGAAGAGATCTCGGATGCCATCATCAAGAGCAACAAGAACCGCGTGAACAAGGCAAAGGCTCGCTACGGCGACATGTTCTACGAGCCGTTCGTCGCGCAGCTTTCCGCCACGGGCAAGGCCGACCTCTACGACGGCCGCACGGGCGAGAAGTTCCGCGAGCAGATCACCGTGGGCCAGACCTACATGCTCAAGCTCTCGCACATGGTCGACGACAAGATCCATGCCCGCTCGACCGGCCCTTACAGCCTCATCACACAGCAGCCGCTCGGCGGCAAGGCCCAGTTCGGTGGCCAGCGCTTCGGCGAGATGGAGGTTTGGGCCCTGTACGCATATGGTGCGGGCAACGTCCTGCAGGAGATCCTTACGGTCAAGTCCGACGACACGGCTGGTCGTGTCAAGGCGTACGAGTCCATCGTCAAGGGCGAGAACATCCCTGCTCCCGAGCTGCCCGAGTCCTTCAAGGTGCTCGTCAAGGAGATGAAGTCCCTCGCGCTCGACGTTGAGCTCATCGGTCGTGATGGCAAGGACGAGACCGCCGCTCTCACCGAAACCGTCGAGATTCTCGATGCGAGCAGCGAGGTCGCCGAGGCTGGCGACTCCGGCATCGATCTGGATCTCGATGCGCTCGACATGCTCACCGACGGCATCGCCCAGATGAACGCCGGCGCGGATGACCTGCTCGGCATTCCCGAAGGCGGCGAGGAGCTTCTCGGTTCCTCCGTCTCCAACGGTGGCGACGAGGTCATGATTGGCGCTGCCACGCCCGTTGACGACGACGCTTCGGTCGGTGTCGACGAGGGCCTGCTTGGCGGTGTCATCACCGAGGACAATCCGATGCATGACGAAATCGCGGAGGCCCTCGAGGATCATGTCGCCGAGTCCGCAATCGAAGAGAATCAGGATGCGTATGTCGACGAAGCCGAGGAACTCCTCGGCGATGCGTCGGCTGATCCCGGCATCGCGATTGACGTGAATGTGGATGAGCAACCCGAGATGGACGACGACCCTGAAGGAGAGGAGTAGGCCATGACCGTATTTGACGTCAATAACTTTGATGAGTTCCACATTGGCCTGGCAAGCGCCGAGAAGATCCGCTCCTGGTCGCATGGTGAGGTCAAAAAGCCCGAAACCATTAACTACCGTACCCTCAAGCCCGAGAAGGACGGCCTGTTCTGCGAGAAGATCTTTGGTCCGACCAAGGATTGGGAGTGCGCCTGCGGTAAGTACAAGCGCATTCGCTTCAAGGGCATCGTCTGCGAGCGTTGCGGCGTCGAGGTGACGCGCGCGAAGGTTCGCCGCGAGCGTATGGGCCACATCGAGCTCGCAGCTCCCGTGAGCCACATCTGGTACTTCAAGGGCAGCCCGAGCCGTCTTGGCTATCTGCTCGACATCTCGCCGAAGGACCTCGAGAAGGTTCTGTACTTCGCGAGCAACATCATCACCTGGGTCGACAAGGAGGCTCTGGCCGAGGATGCCGCCGAGCTCGAGGAAGAGCTCGCAGCCGGTCTCGAGGAGCTCGATTCTGAGCGTGACCGCCTCATCCAGATGACGCGTCACCAGTCGACCGAGTACTTTGACGAGAACGGCGAGCGCGAGTACGACGAGGAAGATCTCATGACCCCGGAAGAGGTCGAGGAGGAAATCGCCGACCTGCGCGAGGAGTTCGAGGAGCGCAAGGACCTGCGCACCGAGGCCTACGAGACCCTCATGCGCATCGAGCCCAAGATGCTCATCTCCGACGAGACGCTCTATCGCGAGCTGCGCCTCAACTACCGTGACTACTTCCGCGGTGGCATGGGTGCCGAGGCCGTGAAGAAGCTGCTGGCCGACATCGATCTGGAGCAGCTTTCCGTCCAGCTGCGCGAGGAGCTGCACCATGCCTCCGGCCAGAAGAAGGCCCGGATCGTCAAGCGCCTGGA
>USOR01000006.1 GCA_900556425.1 uncultured Coriobacteriaceae bacterium | reverse complement strand
TGACACGATGACCAAGCTGGAGAGCCAGTTGAAGATGCACAACTACGACGGCTTCTTCAAATAGACTGAGGAGATTGTTATGAATATCGTACTCCTGGGCGCTCCGGGCGCAGGAAAGGGAACTCAATCCGCGCGTCTCGTCGATGAGTTCGGCTTCACGCACCTTTCCACGGGAGATCTGCTTCGCGCCGCCGTCAAGGAGGGTACCGAGCTCGGCCTCAAGGCGAAGTCCTACATGGACGCCGGAGAGCTTGTGCCCGACGAGGTCGTCATCGGCTTGGTCGAGGAAAGGCTCAAGGCCGATCCCGAGGCATCCTTCCTGCTCGACGGCTTTCCGCGCACGCCGGCCCAGGCGGTCGCGCTCGATAGCGTGCTTGCCAACCTGGACCAGAAGCTCGATTACGCCATTGCCCTCGAGGTCGACCCCGAGGCGCTCATCGCGCGTATGTCGCAGCGTCGTGTCTGCCGCGATTGCGGTTATCCCGGAACGGTCGAGACGGGCGCCGTCTGCCCCAAGTGCGGCGGCGAGATGTACCAGCGCGCCGATGACAACGAGGAGACGGTCCGCAACCGTCTTGCCGTCTACGAGAAGTCGACGAGCCCGCTCATCGACTACTATCGTGGCAACGGCATCCTCATCGAGCTCGATGGTGGGCAGTCTCCCGACATGGTCTTCGAGGATCTCAAGACGGCGATTGGCAAATAGCCGTCATGAAGCGCTTTCGCCGCGACGGCGTCAAGATTAAATCGCCTGCCCAAATTGATGCAATGAAAGCAGCCGGCCACCTGAGTGCGCAAGCGCTCGAGGTGGTCGGTTCGCTTATGAGGCCAGGCGTGAGCACGGCCGAGCTCGATGCGGCTGCCGAGAAGTGCATCGTCGAAGCGGGCGGGACTCCGGCGTTCAAGGGATACGGCGGCTTTCCCGCCACTATCTGCGCCTCGGTGAACGACATGGTGGTGCACGGCATTCCGAGCCCCGACGTCATCCTCGAAGATGGCGATGTCGTCTCGATCGATACGGGCGCGATTGTCGATGGCTGGGTTGGCGACAATGCCGAGACCTTCATCGTCGGCACGCATGACAAACAGCATCAGGATCTTCTCTCTACGACGCTTGCGGCTATGTGGGCGGGCATTGACCAGGCGTTTCCCGGAAATCATCTGGGTGATGTCGGGCATGCGATACAGAAGGTCATCGAAGATGCCGGCTTCAACGTGATTCGCGAGTATTCGGGCCATGGCATCGGGCGTAGGATGCACGAGCCTCCCAACGTCCTCAACTACGGCATTCCCGGCCAGGGCGTGAAACTCGAGGAAGGCATGGTCATCGCAATCGAGCCGATGGCGGTGAGCGGGTCTCCGCGCGTGCGCACCATCTCGGATGGGTGGGGAGTCGTCACATGCGACGGAAAGCCCGCAGCGCACTTCGAGCGAACCATAGCCATCACCAAGGATGGCCCGCTCGTCCTGACCAAATAAACGTTCGCAAAAAAATCTGGAATTGCCGCTTCGTTTGAAGTAGTATGTTTCATTACGTTTGCCGTGATTCAAATGGGAGAGTTGTATTCGTGAGCAAAGAGGATGCCATTGAACTAGAGGGAAAGGTCATCGAGCCGCTCCCCAACGCGATGTTCAAAGTCGAGCTTGAGAATGGCCACCAGGTTCTGGCCCATATCTCGGGCAAGATGCGCATGCATTACATCAAGATCCTTCCGGGTGACAAGGTGACGGTGGAGCTTTCGCCGTACGACCTCGACCGTGGCAGGATCACCTATCGCTATAAGTAAGGATTGCGGCATACCGCAATGCGTGGGGTGCCTGGGTACCCCTGTCGTTTGAGCAAGAAAATTACCGCCTGCGGCTGGGCGTGACGATAAAAAAACGAAGTGTAAACACTTTCGGAAAGGTAAGGACATCATGAAAGTACGTCCTTCAGTAAAGAAGATGTGCGATAAGTGCAAGATCATCAGGCGTCATGGCAAGGTGTTCGTGATTTGCGAGAACCCGCGCCATAAGCAGCGTCAAGGCTAAGAGGGGGAGCGACATTGGCTCGTATACTCGGTGTCGACCTTCCGCGCGATAAGCGCGTGGAGATTGGTCTGACTTACATTTATGGTATCGGTCTGACCCGCGCAAAGAAGATTTGCGAGGAGACCGGCGTTAATCCTGACACGCGCGTGCGCGACCTCACCGAAGAAGAGGTCGTCAAGCTTCGTGACAATATCGATGCGAACTACACGGTCGAAGGTGACCTGCGTCGCGAGACGTCGCAGAACATCAAGCGACTGATGGAGATTGGCTGCTATCGTGGCCTGCGCCATCGTCGTGGCCTGCCTGTTCGTGGTCAGCGTACTCACACCAACGCTCGTACCCGCAAGGGCCCGCGTCGCCAGATCGGCGCTAAGAAGAGGGGCTAGGTGAGAGGACAACATGGCTAAGAAGCAACAGAGCACGACTCGCGTCCGTCGCGCAGACCGCAAGAACATCACGGTCGGTCAGGCTCACATCAAGAGCACGTTCAACAATACGATCGTTTCCATTACCGATACCCGCGGCAACGTCATTTCCTGGCAGTCCGCTGGCACGGTTGGATTCAAGGGTTCCCGCAAGTCCACGCCGTTCGCGGCGCAGATGGCTGCCGAGAAGGCCGCCAAGATGGCCATGGAACACGGCCTCAAGAAGGTTTCCGTGTTCGTGAAGGGTCCCGGCTCCGGCCGCGAGACCGCCATCCGCTCGCTCCAGGCAGCTGGTCTGGAAGTTGCGAGCATCCAGGACTGCACGCCCATTCCGCACAACGGTTGCCGTCAGGTCAAGCGTCGTCGCGTCTAGCTTAGAAAGGTAATACGTCATGGCAATTAACAGGACCCCGGTTCTGAAGCGCTGCCGCCAGCTTGGCATCGATCCCATCGTTCTGGGCTATACCAAGGAATCCAAGAAGCAGCCCAAGCAGCGCCGTCGTCAGGAGAGCGAGTACGGCCGCCAGCTTCGCGAGAAGCAGAAGGCCAAGTTCATCTACGGTGTACTCGAGAAGCAATTCCGCGGCTACTTCCACAAGGCCCGCCGCATGCAGGGCGTTACGGGCGAGAACCTCATGAGGATTCTCGAGTCCCGTCTCGACAACGTCGTCTTCCGCCTGGGTTTTGCGCGTACGCGCAAGGAAGCCCGTCAGACGGTCACGCACGGTCACATCACGGTTAACGGCAAGCGCGTCGACATCCCGTCGTATCGCGTGAGCCCCGGTGATCTCGTGGCAATCGCCCCGGCAGCCAAGGAGCTTCTCGTGATCAAGAGCGCCCTCATCTCCAACGAGCGCGTTCAGGTCCCCGCCTGGCTCGAGGTTGACATCGAGAAGCTGCAGGGCAACGTCATCTCGCTGCCGACACGAGACCAAATCGACTTGGATATCCAGGAGCAGCTCATCGTCGAGCTCTACTCGAAGTAATTCTTACCCTGTCCTATCCGATTAAAGTCTCGAGGAGGCTACTTAATGACTGAGTTCATGAAGCCCAATATCACCGTCGAGCAAGTCGATGACAACATTGCGCGGTTCGTCATGGAGCCGCTCGAGCGTGGCTACGGCCAGACGCTCGGCAATGGTATGCGTCGCGTCCTGCTGTCCTCCCTGGACGGCGCTGCGGCAACCGCCATCAAGATCGAGGGCGTGCAGCACGAGTTCACGTCTGCCCCCGGCGTTGTCGAGGATGTCACCGACATTGTTTTGAATATCAAAGGCCTGGTCTTCGCCCCCTTTGCTGGTGGCGAGGAGGCTACCGCCACGCTTTCCGCGCAGGGCCCCTGCGTGGTCACGGGCGCCGATCTGGAAGTTCCCACCGAGTTCCAGCTCATCAATCCGGATCACGTCATCGCGACGCTCTCCGAGGGCGCGCAGCTCGAGATGTCGGTCCGCATTGGCGTTGGCCGCGGCTATGTCCCTGCCGAGCGCAACAAGCGCCCGGAGGATCCCATCGGCATCATCCACGTCGACTCGCTGTTCTCGCCGATTCGTCGTTGCACCATGGACGTCACGGATACCCGTGTCGCACAGCGCACTGACTACGACAAACTCATTCTCGAGGTTGAGACCAACGGCGCCATCAGCCCCGTCGATGCCGTCTGCCAGTCCGCCAACATCATCAACCAGCACATGATGGCCTTCCTGTCGCTCGACGAGAGCAACGAGGAGGTCGAGGTGACGAGCATCTTCGCCCCCGAGGGCCCGAGCAAGAACACCGAGCTCGAGAAGCAGATCGAGGATCTCGATCTGTCGGTTCGCTCGTACAACTGCCTGAAGCGCGCCGGCATCCACTCGGTGCGTCAGCTGGTCGAGTATTCCGAGAACGACCTGCTCAACATCCGCAACTTCGGCGCCAAGTCCATCGAAGAGGTTAAGGACAAGCTTCAGTCGATGGACCTCAGCTTGAAGCTTTAGTACGTAGGAGATTCAATGAGGCATTACAAGAAGGGCCGCAAGCTGGGCACCGACGCCAGCCATACCAAGGCCATGAAGAAGAACCTTGCGGTCGCGTTGTTCACCAACGACCGCATCAAGACCACGGTCACGCGTGCCAAGGAAGTCCGCGGCACCATCGATCGCATCATCACCTGGGCCAAGAAGGGCGACCTGCACTCCCGTCGTTTGGCCATCGCCGCTCTGGGCGACAAGGAGCTCGTTCGCGAGGTCTTCGAGAAGGCCGAGCAGGGCATGTGGGCCGACCGCAACGGTGGCTATACGCGCATCCTGAAGCTCGGTCCGCGCAAGGGCGACAATGCCCCCATGGCGATTCTCGAGCTCGTCGAGGAGGCCGTCACCCCGAAGGCCAAGGCCGATGACAAGCCTGCCAAGAGCAGCAAGAAGAAGCCTGCCGCCAAGAAGGCCGCCAAGTCCGAGGACAAGAAGGACGACATCGAGGAGTTCGCCGAAGGCGAGGCCGATCGCATCGACGCCGACGCCGAGACCGATGTCCGTGAGGACGCCGTCGAGGCCGAGAAGGCCGAGGACGAGGCTTCCATCGAAGAGGCTGTTCTCGAGGAGCAGGAGGCAGAGGTCGCAAAGGCCGAGGCCGAGAACATCGAGAAGATCAAGGAAGAGGTCGCCGAGGAGGAGAAGGAGCTTATCGACGACGTCAATCCCGTTGCCGGTGACGAGGCTGCCTTTGAGGAGACCGTCGAGGAGTCGGAGAAGCACGAGGCTGAGTAACGGCCAGAGTGCATATCGGGGGTAAAAATGGCGCAGGCGCTTGCCTTTGGCACCTACATTCCCGGCACGAGTCCTATCCACGCTTTGAATGCGCAGGTCAAGATTATCTTGGCCTGCGTTTTTTCTATTGCCGTCTTCTTCGTCGAGAGCTGGCTGGGGCTGCTCATCGTCACGGCGTTCGTGGCGATGCTCTATATGATGGCACATGTCCCCGTCACCAAGGCGGCGCGTGGCCTCATCCCCATCATCTTCATTCTGGTGTTCACCATCGTCGTGCATGCGTTCAGCATCAGTCTGGGATCGGCGTCGGCACCGGGCTTGAGCCAGGCGGGTTCCTTGGGGCTCACGCAGCAGTGGGTGCTCTTTGGAAGCTTCGGCATCACGCTTGATGGCCTGGCACGTGGTCTTTTCTTCGCCCTGCGCATCGTGCTGCTCGTGCTCATCTGCTCGCTGCTCACCTTCACGTCATCGATGATGGAGCTCACCGATGCGATGCTGCGCATCTTTGGGCCTTTGAGGCGCTTTGGCGTGCCGGTCGATGACATTGCGATGATGATATCGATTGCCCTGCGCTTTATCCCCACGACGGCGCGTGAGGCGCAGATGATTCAGCTCGCCCAGAAGGCGCGTTGTGCCAACTTCGATGATGGCAATCTCTTCGTGCGTCTCAAGGCATGGATACCCGTGTTCATTCCGCTTTTTGTGCGCCTCTTCAGGCGTGCTGATGATCTTGCCGATGCCATGGATGCACGCTGCTATGCGGGCGGACGACGCACGCGCATGAATGTGGCAACGCTTTCCGGGGCAGACGTCGCGACGCTCATCATCGGCATCGTTGCAATCGTCGCGCTCTGCGTGTTCTTGTAGGGGAGGCGGAGATGTCACAGCAATCACTCGTGCTCACCATCGCCTATGACGGCACGGCATATGCGGGGTTTGCCAAGCAAAAGGACGAGCATATCGTCACGATTCAAGGCGAGCTCGAACGGGCGCTTGCAACCTATTTTCGGCATCCCGTCGAGACGGTGTGCGCGGGGCGCACCGATGCGGGCGTGCATGCGCTCGGGCAAGTCGTGTCATGCGTGCTCGATGAGGTCGAGCTTGAGGGCGTCGCGCCATCGCGCCTTGTCATCTCGCTCAACGCGCTCACGCCCGATGACATTGCCATCAAGTCCGTGCGTTTTGATGTGCCCACGTTTTCTGCTCGCTTCGATGCCAAGAGTCGCGAGTACCGGTATCGCATCGTGACGGGCTCGGTTCCGCCGCTATTCTTGCGCGGTTATGCTTGGTGGCGCAAGGGTTCGCTTGATATCGATGTCATGCGTCAGGGCGCTGCTCATCTCATTGGCGAGCATGACTTCAAGTCCTTTTGCAAAGCGGCAAGTGCCGAGGGTAAAACGACCATGCGCTGCGTGAACGAGGTATCCATCGAGGTCGAGGAACAGATGGGGGAGGAATGCCTCGTGATAAAGGTCATCGGCAACGCCTTCTTGCATTCGATGGTGCGTACCATCGTCGGCACGCTCGTGCAGGTGGGCGCCGGCCATCGCGCCCCCGATTGGGTTGCCGAGGTTCTGGCAGCATGCGATCGTGGCGCTGCGGGCGAGACTGCCCCCGCCTGCGGCCTCACCTTCTGGCACGTAAACTACTGAGCAACGTGTCTCATCCCCCGTTGCCAGAGACGTGACGTTTCGTTATGCTGCCCATGACGAAAGGAGAACCATGGCTACCATTGACACCATCAGGAAGATTCTCGAGGACAACCTCTCCATTGAGCCGGAGCAGGTCGAGGAAGACACCACGCTTGATTCCATCGACATCGACTCGCTCGATCTCGTTGAGCTCATCTGCGATATCGAGGATGCCGAGGGCATCGATTTCGGCGAGCCCGAGGGTCTCGAGACCATCGGCGACATCGTCGAGCATATCGATTCGCTCAAGTAGTTTATGAATAGAATCAGCGCATGGCTCTACAAGTTCATGCAGGGGCGCTACGGCTTTGACCAGCTAGGCCAAGCCATGAGCGTTGGCGTGGTCGTCATGTGGATCTTTTCGATCCTCTGTGGCGTCCTCGCCAACATGCTGCGCCTTGTGTGGATCGCATGGCTATCGACCATCCTCAATTGGGTCGGGCTCATCTTGCTCGTCCTCATGCTCTTTCGCATGTTGTCGCGCAACGCGGATGCGCGCCGGCGTGAGAACGAGGCGTTCCTGCGGCGTCGCACGCGTCGTGCAGAGCGCAAGCGCGCCTCGTCGAAGGACATCTCGTCAAAGGGCAAGGGCAAGACCAAGAACAAGACAAATGCCGATGCCGGGTACAAATACCTGAGCTGCTCGTTTTGCGGGCAGCAGATGCGTGTGCCGGCTGGCAAGGGCAAAATTGCCGTGAAGTGCCCGTCATGCGGCGAGAAGACCATCGTGCAAAGTTAGGCAAGACGTATGGAGAATTACAGCGACTATCGCGAGACCCCGCGGACGGGCAGGACGCCCGGTCATTCGGGTCATGAACATGAACCGCAGCCCGTCGATCCGTCGGTCCTCACCGACGATCGCGACAACCCCGACCTTCTCACCTTCGAGAAGACCTGGGGACATCGCGTGTTGGCGGGTCTCGGCGTCGCGATGCTCGTTATCGCAATCATCCTCATCGCGTTTTGCATCGTGCAGCTCATCCGCGTCGCCGATGTGGCGGCACTCATGCCCGATATCGGGCTTTTGGGTGCGTACTTGTATGGCACGGCGCTTGCGTGCGGCGTCGCGCTCATTCCGCCTGCCGTCATTGCGATTTACGTTGCCAAGCATCCGAGCAAGGTCATGATTGCCATCGTCATGGCAATCATCGCGCTCGTGCTTGTCGTTGCGTTCTTGGGATATGCTCTTGCGATGACGCCGCAGTACATGGTCACGGCACTGCTCTATGCGCTAGCGCTTGCCATTCTGCCCGTTGTCTACCTCATCGCCGCTCTCAAGATTAAGCGCTCGCTCTAGACGTGCGACAGGTAACCCAACCACGTTGTCATAATCGCCCTCGATGTGGTCGACGAAGGCGCCGGCCGCACCTTGTATGCCGTAGGCGCCGGCTTTGTCGAGCGGCTCTCCTGTGGCGACATACGCCGCGATTTCCGCGTCGGAAAGCTCTCTGAAACAAACGTCGGTGATTTCCGCGAAGGTTTCGCAATTGCCCTCGTGCGCGAGGGCAACACCTGTGATGACCTGGTGCGTTTTGCCCGACAGCTCACGAAGCATGCGACGGGCATCGCGTTCGTCGAGCGGTTTGCCGAAGACGCGTCCGTCGAGCACGACGATGGTATCGGCGCCGATGACGGTTGCGCTGGCGGGCTGTCCGGAAGCGACAGCGAGCGCCTTGGCACGCGCGTTGTGCATGGCAACGTCAACGGGCACCATGTCCTTCGGGGCATTCTCGTCAGCATCGCTTACGACGACGCGAAACGTGCGACCCGTCCGTGCAAGCAGTTCCTTGCGCCGGGGCGATCCTGATGCCAGTATGAGTCCGGTCTCGTCGTTCATGATCTGCAGTGTAGCGCGATTTACCCATACCCGCGGCGCATGACGAAAAAATGTCACAGCCCTGCGGTAGAATCTTTGGCACCTAAAGAAAGGATGCGTTGTGGATACAGTACTTTTCGACATGGACGGTACCTTGCTCGATACGCTCGATGATCTGCACGTGAGCGTCAACTACGCGCTCGAGCAATCGGGTCTTCCGCTCGTCACGTTCGACGAGACGCGCGAGGCAGCCGGGTACGGCTCCATCGTGCTCATCGAGCTTCTCACCAAGCACGCCTTCGTAACGGGCTCGCCCGAGTTTCAGCGCGTCTTCGATGATTTCAACGCGCACTATAAGGCGCATTGCAATGATGCGACGCATCCGTATCCGGGCATCATGGAGCTACTCGCCGGTCTCAAGGATCGCGGTATCAAGATGGCCATCGTGAGCAACAAGATTCAACCCGAGACCGAGGCTCTGCGCAAACTTTGGTTCGCAGATTACATTCCCGTCGCGGTTGGTCGCGTCGAGGGCATCGCTCCCAAGCCAGATCCTGCCATGGCTCTCAAGGCGCTCGAGCAGCTCGGCGCACAGCCGCAGGATGCATGGTTCGTAGGTGACTCTCAGCCCGACGTGCGCACGGGCAAGAACGCCAGATGCACGAGCGTTGCCTGCACCTGGGGCTTCAGGGATTTCGCTACGCTTGAGGAAGAATATCCCGATTTCATCATCGATAGTCCGCTCGAGCTTCTCGACATCGTCGACGCGAGCCACTAGAAGGTCTGCGCGATGGGGGTAACGACGGTCAGCACGCTTGACGCGCTGCTTGAGGCGAGTAACGCTGCTTTGCTGCGCGCACAAGGCGAAGGTGCCGCTGCCACGCTCATCGTACCCTCGCATGCATGGGGGCAGCAGCGCAAGCTGCAGCTCCGCACACTTGTTGGCACTGGTGTCGATGTCGTGACGCATGCGCAGTTCGTGAGCCAGCTCTGGGATGTCTACGGTGATGGCTCCACCATCGTGGCACCTGTAGAGCGCAAGGTCTTGCTGCGCCCGCTTATCACGCAGGTCGCCCTCTTCGACACCTCACCCTCTCCTGACTTCGTCACGCAGCTTGCCGCGTTTGTCGAGGAGGCTATCTATCCGGGTCTGTGCCCGAGCACCGCGTTATCGAGCTCGGAGTCAAAGCTCATGGAGCTCGTATCGCTCTATGAGGCAAAGCTCGAGCATGAAGGCCTTGTCGAGCTTGCCCAGGCCGAGCACGTGCTCATGCAAGAGGGCGTCTGTCGGGGCATGCACCTAGTCTTCGAAGCCCCCGACTTACACAGCGCACATCTGCGCCGCTTCATCGCCGGAATCGAGCCAGGTGCGTCAGTTTCCGTCCTTCAGCAGCATCTCGACATCAACGCGGGTGCTTTGCCAGAAGACGACGAGCTCCTTGCCTTGCGACAACGCCTTTTCACGGGCAAGGGCGGCGTTCGGGCGCAAGGCCACGTGCGTGTGGGCGAGGCTCACGGTGCGCATGTCGCAAGCGACGTGGTCACGGGTCTCGTGCGCAGCATGCACGAGGAAAACGGCATCGAGTATGCGGATATGCTCGTTTGCTGTGCCAGCGCTGCCGATGCATACCCGCGCCTGCATGATGCACTTGCGCGTGCGGGTATTCCCTTTGCCACGCAGTTTGCCGTGCCTTGTGCGCGCACGGGCCTGGGAGCCGCATTCTTTGCGCTCGAGACGATCGTGCAGGCGGGTGATGATGCGCCCTTTGAGCCCTTCGTCGATGTGCTGTGTGGTCCTTATGCGGGGGTACCTGCCCAAGATGCTCGTGCCCTGCAAATGCGCTGGCGCGAACAAGCCGGCTCGGTGCCATACAAGAGAATGCGCGACGTGCGCGAGGGCTTCGCCCAAGGCAATGCGAGCGCTGCCATCACGCGCGAGCGTGCAACTCATCGACGCTTCGCGCGCCGATCGCGTCAGGCTTCTCTTCGAGCACGCACGCTCGGCGCAGCTCGATGTCGACACGCTTGTCGACGACTGCGCGGCAGCCGAGGCTTTGCTGGACTATATCGAGCTCTGCGAGCGCTTCATCTGCGAGCCCGATGCCGACGAGATGGCGAATCTTCCCGTCATGCTCAATCGCTCATACGGCAACCAGGAGGAGGCTCTTCGCATCGTCGATCCGGGCGCGCTCGGGACCATTCGCGCGGGTGCCATCATTCTATGTGATCTGGATGCGCGTCATTATCCGATGGCATTGCAGGGCGGCCCGTTCGACGCGCTCATGCGCAAGCTTGGCATCGAGCGCGCAGACACGCTTGCCCGCGACCAGCGTATTATGCTGCTCAACGCCATCGAATCGTGCGAGGGTTGCTTTGCCTTTACGCGCACGACACACGATGCAGGTGGTGACGAAAGCTGTCCGAGCGCGCTGTTCGAGGAGCTCGTCGCCGCGTATCGCAGTTCCGAGGAAGACGAAGCGGGGCTTTCCGTCCAGGCTGTCCCGCAAGCTCTCAGGCCATGGCTGCTTGCGTTGAACGAGGCTGACGTCTTCTTCGCGAGCGAGGGGCCGCATGACGATGTCTCGGTTACGCGCGGTTCGCTTGCATTGGCTGCGATGAAGAAGGACCTGACACACGACCTCAAGGACAAGCCCCTGACGTTTTCGCCTACGGCTCTCGAGGATTATTACCGCTGTCCGTATCGTTGGTTTGCATGTCGGCGCGTGGGCTACAATGGCATGGACGTCACATTCGATGCAGCCGCTCAGGGCAATCTCGTTCATGCGACCATGGAGCGTTTCTACCGTCGTCTCAAGCAGGCCGGGCATGATCGCGTGACGGAGCAGAACGTGGACGAGGCGCTTGCCATTGCCAACAAGGCCTTCGACCAGCAACTTGAAGATGACCAGTCGCGCGAGCGTCGGGGTCTCTACCTGCGCACCGAATACGACTCATGCGCGTGCGAAGAGCTGCGTCAACAGGTCTTCGACCTCGTGCGTCGTGATGCCACGTTTTTGCCGGGCTTTATCCCTATCTACTTCGAGCTTGAGCTTGGCCGTTCCTCAGAGCAGCTTCTCGAATACGCCGGCGTGCCTGTGCGTGGCAAGGTCGATCGCGTCGATGTCGATGCGGAGGGAAACGCCGTCATCATCGATTACAAGCTCAGTGGCCTTTCTGCTGGCTACGGCTTCGGCCGTGACGACGAGCTGCCGCAGCGCATCCAGACCGACATATACGCCACGCTTGTCGAGCGGCACTTCGCGGCGCTCGGCACGCCACTTCACGTCGTTGGCTCCGTCTATCGTTCATATGCCAAGAACGCGTTGCGCGGTGTCTATGCGCGCGGCATACCGTGGGGTGACACCGAGCAACTACGCGAGGACTTCGATGCGTTGCCTCGTGCCGGTAGCGACGAGGGGTACGATGCGTATCTCACGCGTGTCGAGGATGTGCTCGCATCATGTGTCGAGCGTCTCCGTGCGGGTGACATTGCGCCGGTTCCGCTCTCGAGCGACGTGTGCGAGTACTGCAAGGCGGCTTCGTTTTGTCCCAGGGGAGGTGCCTGATGCCTCTTACCCCTAGTCAACAAGCTGCGGTCGAAAGTGCCCACGAGCCGTTATTCATCCAGGCTGGCGCCGGCACGGGCAAGACCTTTACGCTCACCAAGCGCATCGCATACGGCCTCTCGCAAGGGTCGGGGCCGCTCATCAGCGATGTCGATCGGCTGCTCACCATCACGTTTACCAACAAGGCTGCAGGCGAGCTTATCGGTCGCGTGCGCGCCGAGTTGCGTGCGCAGGGCCTTGACGAGGAGTCCCTCAAGATTGACGCCGCCTGGATATCAACCATCCATTCGATGTGCCGCCGCATACTGCTTTCGCATGCCTTCGATGTCGGTGTCGACCCAGGCGCAAACCTGCTCACCGAAGACGAGACGCAGGCGCTTTCCGCCCTCGCGCTCGATGCGTTGCTGCAGGACAACGCAAAGGACGCGCGCCTCATCTTGCTTTTCGACAATCTTGGCGTCGAGAGCGCGACGAAGCTCATCAACAATCTGTCAGAGTTGCTCATGCTCGCACCGGGCGGCAGGGATGATTTCGACTTGGGGCCAGCTCCTGCGTCGGCTCGCGTCATCGCCAGTCGCGTGCAAGGGCTCCTCGCCACGTATCAGGGAGCACTCGCCGAGCTCGACGAGTTGGGACTTCCCGAGGGCAAGATAACGTATGTCCAGAATCGCGATAAGGTCGCTGCGGTAGCAGCGGCTCTCGAGGCGCTGTCCACCAGCCAAAAGCGCCCTCTCTCCTGGAGCGCGCTTGCCAACGCCATCGAGGAGTGCAAGCCACCGGGTGGAGGCAATCTCTCCGCACCCTATAACGGCATCTTCGCCGAATGCAGAGATGCCTTGCTCGAGGCTGCGGCCGAGGCGCAGTCTGCGAGCGCGTACGAGCTTCTGCGAGCGGCACTCGACTTTGCGGCAGAGCATCTCGAGCGCCATCGTGCGCTCAAGCAGGCGCAAGGCGCGCTCGATACAAATGACTTGCTCATCGCGACGTACAAGCTGCTCGACGAAGACGATGAACTAGCGCGGACATATCGCGAGAGCTTCGATTCCGTCATGGTCGACGAGTTCCAGGATACGGACAACTTGCAGGTTGGCATCGTGAGCAAGATATGCGACGAGAACCTTGCGACGCTGGCCACAGTGGGTGATGCGCAGCAATCAATATACGGCTTTCGCGGGGCCGACCTCGAGGTATACCAGCGTACGCGTGCTATGATGCGCGAGCGCGGCTCCAACGAGGTCGAACTCACCGTTAACTATCGTTCGCAACCCGACATCCTGCGTTTCGTCGAGGACATCTTCTCCAAACCGGAGTTCTTCGGTGGGGAGTTCCTCAAGGTGAGTTCGGGTCGCGAGGAAGGGTTCAACCCGTCATGGCTCCTGCCAGACGAGCCACGTGTGAAGATACTCCTCTCGGCCGGTCACAAGGCAGAAAAGGGGCAGGGAAGGACTTCGGTTGACGCGTTGCGCCAGGCCGATGCCGTGGCGCTTGCCGACGAATTCGAGCGCCTGCACGCACAGGGCGCCCCGTATGGCGACATGGCGATTCTGCTCCAGTCGACGAAGGGCGCCAAGGCAGGTCCCTATCTGCGCGAGCTGCGCAAACGCGGCATACCGGTCATCGTCTCGGGCGGTTCGGACTTCTTCTTGCAGCCTGAGGTTTCGACCGTTGTCATGCTACTGCGCGTTTTGGCAGACCGTGATGATGACGAGGCACTCTTCGATTTGCTCGGCTCGGACTTCTTCAATGCAGGTGATGACGCGCTGCTCGTCCTGTCGGTCATCAACCGTCAGCGCCTCAGGCTCCTGCCCGGCGAGTCACGCGCCAAGCCCTCGCTCTATGACGCACTATGCCTATAT
The DNA here is from genome assembly GCA_900556425.1 of uncultured Coriobacteriaceae bacterium. GTDB lineage: Bacteria > Actinomycetota > Coriobacteriia > Coriobacteriales > QAMH01 > QAMH01. Next base: position 3,480 of record USOR01000006.1, on the reverse strand, counting down.
ATCGATGAGGCGCAGGACGATGCCGATGAGGCGCTTGCGCGTGCATTCGATACGCTCGAGTACGCGCTTGCCGCCTCGCCGAGCATCCCCCTCGCGCAGCTCGTGCGAGAGGCCATCGCGCTTTCCGGCTGGCAGGTCACGCTGTCTGCGCGCGGTATCGAGGGTGGTGCGGTTTTTGCGAATATCGAGCGCGCATGCGATCTCATCGAAGACTACGAGAAGCTTCACGGACATGCGCCCTTTGCCACGAGCGCCTATTTCCGCAGCCTTGTCGACCTCGCTCGCGAGGGCAAGGGTGCTCGTGCCAAGCTTGGAACGCTCGTAAGCTCGGGCCAGGATGCCGTCTGCATCATGACGATTCATAGCTCAAAGGGCCTGGAATTTCCCATCGTTGCCGTTGCGGAGTTCGAGAAGAGCGCACGTAATACCGGCACACCGCTCATTTCGCTTTCCGAAGAGGGCAGACGCTATCTCGCGCTTGGCGTCACGGGGTCGAGTGCCGCTGCACGCTACCTTACCGACGAAGACCAGGACCCCGGCTCCTTCGCCTTTGCCAGTGAGGTCGCCGAGCATCGGGCTCATGCCCATCAGCTCAAGAAGCTGCGCGATGCACAAGAGCAGCAGCGTTTGCTCTATGTCGCGCTCACGCGTGCGCGAGACAAGCTCATCCTCGTGGCACATGATGGCGCTTTCGCATCCAAGGGCGACTTGTCTGCGGGCCTCGCGAGCAGCTGCCTGCATGCGGTGTTTGGCAAGGAGATTCCCACGCAGCATGCAAGGATCAGGACAGATGCCGGGGCGCTCGTGGAGCTTGCCATCACCGAAGTTCCCTACGGGGCGCAAGAGGAGCAGGCGGACGACGAAAAGGGCTCGCTCGTCGTCATGCATCGTTATCCGGTTTTTGAATTGCCGCCGCGTATTTCGGCGCAGCCGCTTGATCGCAGGCAAATCTACTCGTATTCCTCGATTGCGCATCGCGATGCGCAGCATCGTGAGCTTGTCGCCCCCGCAGTCACCTTGCATGATCGCTCACAGGATGTCGAGACGGTCAGTCCCGTCGGCTCGTCGTTCCACCTTGTCGCGCAATGGCTTGCGTTGGTTCCGCGTGCCGATGAACGCAGCATTGAGCGCCGCATGCTCGCCGCCGCGCGTCGCTATGGACTCGATGAGGAGCAACGCACGCGGCTTGCCAACGCGGTCGCTGCTTGGGTCTCATCGGAGCGCTACGCCATGGTGCAGGAGTACGCGCGTCGCTATGCGGAGTATGCGTTCTGCGTCGATGTCGAGGGTGTTCCGCTCGAAGGCTACATTGACCTCATATGCTTTGATGACGAAGGAGGAGCCCTGGTCATCGACTACAAGACGGGCACGAGCGGACAGGGTGAGGACCTGCACGAGCGCTACGCCCTGCAGGCGCAGTGCTATGCCTACGCGCTGCTGTCTTCGGGCGCCTGCGAGCATGTCGACATGGCGTTCGTACGTCCCGAGGCCAACATGGAGGAAGTGCTCTTTAGTTTTGACGCGAGCGATGCTCCGGCGCTTGCGCAGAAGATCCTTGCATAGTGATGTTGTGAAATTATGACGCTGGAGGAGGATGACCTTCATGCATGCTTACGCTGAAACCTACCTTATGGACGCGATGGAGACCCTGGGCGAGATGACGGATTACGCATCCCAAGCTTTCAGCATCGACCTTGGGCGCTTCTGGACGCTTTTTACCGTGACGACATTCGCAAGGGAATTCGAAACAGGGTCGCCTCGGGTCATTGTCGGCATGTCGGGCATCGAGCTTGCTCTGCGGGTGGCAGAGTGTGTCGGTCTTTCGCCTATTGAGGAGCCTCTGACGGCAGGAGAGCTCGTCGATGTTTGGGCACAGGGCAAAATGCCCCTGGTGGACTATGGCCCATCCGGCCTCACTCCCGAATACTGGTGCGGCTGGGCACTCGCGTATTATCAATGGGCGAGTAATCGGACGTTTTCGAATATCAATGAGTTCTTGACCATGGAGGACGCGCTTCGGATGTACCCGACGTTTCACGAGGAGTCAGAAGAGCGTTTTGCCGAGGCCGCGGATCAAAGGGCTTTGCAAGTCGAACACGTCTCGCGCCTGCGCGAATACCGTCTCATTGCCGGTCTGTCGCAATCCGAGCTCGCGCGCCGGTCGGGTGTGGGGATTCGCGCAATCCAACAATACGAGCAGGGGGCAAAGGACATAAACAGAGCCGCCGCGCACAATGTTCAGTCGCTTGCGCGCGTGCTCCACTGCATGCCAGGTGATTTGCTTGAGCCGCAGGTGAAAATCGAATACGCGGTTGTCGATCTGGACAGATGAGCGCAAGCGTACGGGTCTTGGCCACTTCACTCGCAAACCTGCCGGCCCTGTATGCCCGTACCGTCTGCCTACAGCTCATAAATGACCGTCGTTCATGCCGCGGGTGCCGGTGTCCTTGGTCTTGAGCTTGAGCTCGCGGCCAAATTTGAGCGCTCCATCGCCAAACCTGTCGCGTACCTTGTCCGCTGCGGCAATGGCCTCGGCGTTGCCCTGTTCGGTCTCGGCGTTTGCAAACAGGTCGAGCTGCTCGTCTTGCGTGTCGAATCCCGATATGCCCACGCCGACGAGGCGCACGGCATCGCCCTCTTGCCAGATTTCGCCGATGAGCCTCTTGGCGACGGGAATGAAGACGCCCTCGTCGTCGATGTTGGCGCCCAATCCCTGCTGGGCGCTGCGTATCGACAGGTCGTCATAGCGCAGCTTGAGCGTGACCGTATGACCCGCAAGCTGCTTGCGCCGCAGACGCCGACCAACCATCGATCCCAGGAAATCGACGGCGTCCTCGATTTCTGCACGGGTGGTGAGGTCGCTTGCGAAGGTACGCTCGTGGCTCACGGATTTAAGCGTGCGTTCGGTCACGATGGGACGCTCGTCTATTCCCGCGGCCCGGTCGCGCATGACCGGTGCGTTCACGCCAAAGATGGGACGTAGGGTCTCCACATCCGCAGCAGCCAGTTCCCCGAGAGTGCGTATGCCTACCGCCTCGAGACGCTTTACGCTCTGCTTGCCGATGCCGGACATGATGCGAATCTTCATGGGGGCGAGAAATGCCGCCTCGCTTCCCGGGTACACCACGGTGAGACCTTGGGGCTTATCGAGGTCGGAGGCGATCTTTGCGACCGTCTTGCCGCTTGCCACGCCGATCGAGCACGTGACACCCAGCTCGGCGACATGCTCCTGGATACGCATGGCGATAGCCACGGGATCATCTCCCGTGAAGCGCCCGGGAGTGACGTCGAGAAAGGCCTCGTCAATGGAGACCTGCTCGAGCAACGGCGATTCGGCATAGAGGATATCCATGACGGCGCGGGACATCTCGTGATAGCGTTCGAAGTGGGGCGTCGTCCAGATGGCGTCCGGGCACAGACGCTCGGCGACAGCCGAGGCCATGGCGGAGCGCACTCCATAGGTGCGGGCTTCGTAAGAGC
>USOR01000005.1 GCA_900556425.1 uncultured Coriobacteriaceae bacterium | reverse complement strand
TCGTCGCCTCGTCGAGAATGAGGATCTCGGGGTCCGCGAGCAGGGCACGCGCAATGGTGATGAGCTGACGCTGCCCCGCCGATATGTTGGATGCCTCCTCGTTGATAACGGTATCGTATCCCTCGGGAAGCGTGTGGATGAAGTGGTCGACATGCGCGGCCCTCGCCGCACGCTCGACGGCTTCGTCACTTGCGCTGTCGACGCCATATGCGATGTTGGCGCGAATGGTCCCGTTAAACAGCCACGTATCTTGGAGCACCATGCCCATATGACTGCGCAACTCGTCGCGCTTGATGGTGCGTATATCACGTCCATCGAGCAAAATCGCGCCCGCGTCAATCTCATAGAAACGCATGAGCAGGTTGACGAGCGTGGTCTTGCCCGCGCCCGTGGGACCGACGATCGCGACCATCTGACCAGGCTGTACGTCGATGGAGAGGTCATGGATGACGGGCTTTTCCGGGTCATAGCCAAAGCGCACGTGCTCGAACTGCACGTGCCCCCTGCGCGGCGTCGTGTCGGGAAGCAGCGTCGACTCATCGCTCATCTCGGGCTGATCGAGAACCTCGAAGACGCGCTCGGCACCGGCAATCGTTGCCTGGAAGGTGTTGATGATGCCTGCCAGCTGGCTGATAGGCCGTGTGAAGTTGCGCATATACTGCGTGAACGCCTGCACCTCGCCGACAGTGAGCGCACCGATAACGGCCTGCCAGCCACCTATGCACACGATGGCGATGTAGGCGAGGTTACCCACGAATATCATGAGCGGGCGAATCAGGCCCGAAACGAACTGCGCACGCCAGGCATGGCCAAAGCACTCGTCATTGATGCGCTCGAAGTCCTCGATCGCACCTTCCTCGTGGGCGAATGCCTTGACTTCGGTGTGGCCGCCGTAAGTCTCTTCGATATGCGCATCCAGCACGCCAAGCGCGGTCTGCTGGGCAAGGAAGAACCTCTGCGAACGCTTCGCGACGACGGCCGTGAGCGCGATGGAGACGGGCAGCGTGCATAGGGCGACAATCGTGACGAGCGGACTCATGACCATCATCATGACGAAGACGCCGATGATCGTAATGACCGACGTGAGAGCCTGCGTCATGCCGTCTTGCAAGGTCGTCGAGATGAGGTCGATGTCATTGACGACGCGCGAGAGGATATCGCCCTTCGCATGCGAGTCGTAGTAGGACAACGGAATGCGGTTGAGCTTCTCCTCGGTCTTCTGGCGCAGGGAGTAGACGACGTTCTGCGCGACGCGCGCCATCACGAACGATTGCAGATACGTAAATACCTGATAGCAAACGTACAGGACGATGAGGATGAGCAGGATTTCCCTCAGCAAATCGAAGTTCACGCCCGCACCTGGCTCGCCATTGGCAATCGCGACGCCGGCCCTGAATATCTCCGTCGTGGCCAAACCCAACTGACGCGGCGCGAATATGTCGAAGACCGTGGCGATGATGGCACAGACGAGCACGAGGACGATCTTGGGGATCTCGGGCTTGATGAACGTGAGCAGGCGACGAAACGTTCCCTTGGCGTTCTTGGCCTTCTGCGTCGGCATGGCAGCGTGGGGACCATGCGGGCCATGGTGACCAGAGCCGGGACCAGGCCTGCTACCCGACATGGGATTCTTGTGCTGAGGAGACATCTACCGGTTCGCCTCCTCGTCCGTGATCTGGGAAGCGACGATTTCGTTGTAGACCTCACTCGCCCCAAGCAGCTCTTCGTGGGTGCCGATCGAGTCGATACGCCCTTCGTCGAGCACGATGACCATGTCGGCATCCATGGCGACGGAGACGCGCTGCGCCACGATGAGCACCGTGGCCCCCTTCGTCGCCCTTTTGAGGTTGGCGCGAACCTGGGCGTCCGTCTTGAGGTCCAACGCGGAGAAAGAGTCGTCAAAGACGTAGAGCCCCGCCTTCTTGGCGAGGGCGCGCGCGATGGCAATGCGTTGCTTTTGCCCGCCGGAAAGACCGCCACCGGCCTGAGTGATTTGCGTCTCGAAGCCATCGGGCTTTTCCATGATGAAGTCATACGCCGCTGCCTCACGCGCAGCCTCGGCGACCTCCTCGTCGCTGGCATTCCTGTTGCCATAGCGAATGTTGTCGCCGATCGTGCCCGTGAACAGCGTGGTCTTTTGCGGGGCATACGAGATGAGCGTGCGCAGCTGTGCCTGCGGAATGCGCATGATATCGACACCATCGAGCAGAATGCGGCCGTTCGTGGGGTCGTAGAAGCGCTCGATGAGGTCGACGAGCACGCTCTTGCCCGAGCCCGTCGCCCCAATGAGCGCATAGGTCTTGCCCGCCTCGAGCTCGAAGTTAATGCCATCGAGCGTGGGCTCTTCGGCACCCTCGAAGCTGAAGCTGACATCCTCGAAGCGCACAGAATGCGCATGGGCGGATGTGGGAACCTCCATACGCTCGGCAGCATCGGGATCATGCACGGTCGGCTCGCACTGCAGCACGGCCGTCACGCGCTCGGCGGCGGCCTGTGCGCGCGGCCAGATCATGAAGATCATCGAGAGCATCATGACCGACATGAGCAACATCATGGCGTATTGGATAATCGCCATCAGATCGCCTGCCTGAAAACTGCCCAAATCGACGAGGTGACCACCAACCCAGGCGATAACGATAATCACGAGGTCCAGCACGAAGCCAATGAGTGGCATGAGAACGGACATGCGGCGCGCAACGGAGACGTTGGTGTCGGCGAGAACCTTGTTTGCAATCGAGAAGCGCCTCTCCTCGAAATCCTCCTTGTTGTACGCCCTGATGACGCGAATGCCCGTGAGTCCCTCGCGTGTGACGCGATTGAGGTCGTCGATACGAGCCTGGAGAGAACGCAGCAGCGGGACGGTGAACTTCATCACAATCGCCACGATAATGGCCATGACGGGGATGGCCGCGAAAACGGCTATCGAAAGCTCGACGCTCTTCTGGAACGCCATGAGCGCAGCCCCGACGAACATGATGGGCGCCATCATGGCTATGGTCATGGTCATCAACGCGAAGCGCTCGAGCTGCTGGATATCGTTGGTCGTGCGCGTGATGAGCGAAGAGGTGCCGAACTCGCCAATCTCGCGCAGGCTAAATGCGGTGACACGCTTGTAGACGGCGCTGCGCAAGTTGCGCCCGAACCCCATGGATGCGCGCGCGGCACACAGGCCTGCTGCAATATCGGCGACGACGCAGCCGAGCGCCCAGAGCAGCATGACACCGCCCGTCTGGAAGATGTAGGGCACGTCGTTGTTCGCAACGCCTGCATCGATGACCTCGCTCATGAGGTTGGGGATCATAAGATCACAGCCAACGCGAATGGCCGTAAGAACGAACGCCCCTACGAACAGGGGCGTGAAGCGCATGAAATATGTCCTGACGAGCCTGAGCATGATGCTTGGGCTAGCTCCTATACCCGTTGGGGTTGGCCTGCTGCCAGCGCCACGAATCCGCGCACATGTCCGCGATGTCGTATTGCGCCCGCCATCCGAGCTCGTCGGCCGCCTTGCTGCAATCGGCATAGCAAGCTGCTATATCTCCCGCTCGACGCGGCTTGATAGCATAGGGGACCTCGACACCGGTCGCATCTTGAAAGGCGTGCACAAGCTCGAGAACGCTCGTGCCATTGCCCGTTCCCAGATTGTAGATATACAGGCCGCCCTCGGGTTTGATCGCCTTGAGTGCTGCGACGTGCCCGCTTGCAAGGTCCATGACGTGGATGTAATCGCGCACGCCGGTACCATCGGGCGTGTCGTAGTCATCGCCGAAGACGCCGAGCTTTTCGAGCTTGCCCACGGCAACCTGCGTGATGTAGGGCATGAGGTTGTTGGGGATGCCAGAAGGATCCTCGCCCATGGTGCCCGACGGATGCGCGCCGATGGGGTTGAAGTAGCGCAGCAGGACGACGTTCATGTCCGGGATGGCACGCTGCACATCGGCGAGGATATCCTCGATCATGGATTTGGTGCGTCCGTAAGGATTGGTCGCCTCGCCCTTGGGCATATCCTCGGTCAGGGGCAGCGCCTGCGGCGTGCCATAGACCGTGGCCGAGCTCGAGAAGATGATGTTCTTGCAGCCCGCATCACGCATGGCCTCGAGCAGCTTGACCGTGCCGCCAACGTTGTTGTCGTAGTATTCGATGGGTTTTTCGACCGATTCGCCCACGGCCTTGAGGCCGGCAAAGTGAATCACGCAGTCGATGTCATGCTCGGCGAAGACCTCGCGCAGCTTTGCCTCATCGCGGATATCGCCCTCGATAAAGGGCACCTCGACGCCCGTGATGGCCTTGATGCGCTCGAAGACAACCGGAGATGCGTTGCACAGGTTGTCGTAGGCAATGGGCTCATGACCAGCTTCGATGAGCTCGATGATTGTATGGCTCCCGATGAAGCCTGCTCCACCCGTTACAAGAATCTTCATTGCTCTCCCCATCAGTCCACTCTCCAAAAACAGGATTCACGATAGCACAGCAGAGGGGTCGCAAAGGTACATTTGGGTAACGACTTGTGGTTACTTGCGTAGACCCCATGCATAGAGCGCAAGCATGATGACGGAGCATGCGCCCATGACGATGGCCAGGCCGCCCACATAGCTCGTCCACGGCAAGGTCATGACAACGGTTCCCGCGGCACCAAGCATCGTGTACACGAAATTGGCAAACGCGCTGGCCGACCCGACTTGGTCAGGAGGCTGGTCGAGCAACACCACGAAGGCATGCGGACGAATGATGCCCTCCATGAGAGCGTAGGGCACGAAACAGCAGAAGAATGCAAAAGGACCCCAGACACCGAATACGGCCATGAACGCAGCTGCTACCAAGCCGAGCACGGCGCACAGGACCGTGAGCGCACGGGGGCTCATCATCTTCGAGATGCGCAGGTACACAAAAGGCGCAAGCACGCTCACGCCGCAGATTCCCGCATAGACGAGGTTGTATATCACGTATCCCGAGCCAAAGTCATCGAGCAGGATATACGAGGCCACGGCTATGTAGCCCATATATGCCAGGCCCGCGACACCCACAATCAGCGCCATGGCGGTAAACGAACGCTTGGAGAGCAGCGAACGCACGCGCGTCATCATGTCACGCAAGGCCGGAACAACGCCGGCGGCAAGGCGATGGTCCGCGTGCATGGTCTCGCTAATGATGAGTGCGATAACCAGCCCGATAATGCCCATAACGGCAAGAGCTACGAAGATCTCGCGCCAGCCGCCTAGAGCAAGAAGAAGCGTACCCAGAAACGGAGCGAGCACCGGTCCGACAATCACGAGCGATTGCAGAAGTGACATCGCGAACTTGAGGTCCTTGTCGGTGTAGGCGTCCTTGATCATCGCGGTCACGTCCGTCTCGACCAAGCCAAAGCCGATAGCCTGGCCGACGCGGAAGATCGTGAGCATGAGCACCGAGGTCGAGAGCGCGCAGCCAATGGAGGAAGCGCCAAAGACGGCGCAGCTCACAATGAGGATTGGTTTACGGCCAAACTTGTCCGTAAGCGGCCCCGCAACGAGAATGGCGAATGCCGAGACAAGCATGAACATGAACATCGTAAGGTTGAGAAATGATGCACTGGTATCGAATTCCTCGAGCAAAAGGGGCAGCGCCGGCACATACATGTCGATGGCGAGGATGAACGACGCGTTGATGACGAGCACGCACGCCAAGAAGGTGCGCGGGCCGAGGCGTTTTTGTGGTGTCGCAAATTGCATGGGCCATAGGATAGCACAATATCCCTCCACCTAGCACTTGCGCACGGTCGGGCAATAGCTCCCGCATGACGGGCAAATCGGGCGTACAATATCTTCTCTCGACTACTGCACCATGAGGAGGTTCGGCAATGCCCACGAGCCACATCATGACAACCATGCGGAGGATCATCACAACCTTCGCCTCCATTGCCCTCATCACCGCGTTTATCCCGGTGACAGCCATTGCCGCGCCCACCCAGGATGCTCCGCTCACCGCGCAGGCTGCCGACATCGCCCGGGGCACGAGCGGGACCTGCTCCTGGGTCATCGATGGCTCGGGCAAGCTCACCATCCGTCCCACGAGCGGTGATAGCGGCACGCTGGGAGAGATGGATGGAATTGCGCCTTGGGAAGCCCACGCTAAGAAGATCACCTCTGTTGTCGTCGAGCCTGGCGTAAAGGCCGGTCAATACCTCAGAGGCATGTTCAAAGATTGCACAGCGATGACCTCGGCCAATCTCTCGAATCTCGATACCTCGACCACATGGAAAATGGACAATATGTTTGAAGGGTGTTCGGCACTTGAGTCCCTTGACGTGTCGGGATTCAACCTAGAATACGTGGGCTCCACGGCTTCCATGTTCAAAGGCTGCTCAGCGCTTAAAACACTCGATCTTTCAAGCTTCAATACAAAGTCTGTCACGCTTATGAACTCAATGTTTGAAGACTGTGCTGCGCTCGAAACGCTTGACATCAGTAATTTTGATACAAATGGCGTTCAGGGCGGCATGCGCTACATGTTCAAAAACTGTGCCAAGCTTACTTCACTCGATGTCTCAAAATTCGACACAAGCACAACGAGATACATGACCGAGATGTTCGCTGGCTGCGCAAGTCTTAAGGCTCTTGATGTCTCGAATTTCGGTACCTCCGCTTGTCAGGATGTCACTTCGATGTTCGCTGGCTGCGCTGCACTTGAAAATCTTGATGTCTCCAATTTCGATACTTCAAAAATGAGCAGTTTACAGAGCATGTTTGACGGATGCTCCTCGCTCACCTCACTTGATGTCTCGAAGTTCGACACTGCGAGTGTTAATAGCATGGCGCGCATGTTTGCAGGCTGCGCCTCACTTACTAGCCTAAACCTTCGTAATTTCAATACCGACAACCTTTCTGACCTCACTTCAATGTTTGAAGGATGTGCCAAAATCTCGCAACTCGACCTCTCCAATTTCAACGCCTCGTTATTCAGCTATATGGGTTCAACCTTCAAGAATTGTTCCTCGCTCAGCTCACTCATGTTGCCCGATCTCAGCATGGCAATGATTTCAAATATGAGTTCGATGTTCGAGGGTTGCGCAGCCCTCACCTCAGTCGACCCGAAAAAATTCAACTACACAAACGCGAACAACATAGCCCGTATGTTCAAGGGATGTTCATCCATCGCGACTCTTGACCTATCCGGTCTCGACATCCTCCAAGCAGAGAGTCTCGAAAGTCTCTGCGAAGGTTGCACCTCTCTTGTATCCTTCAATGTCTCGGGGCTTCGCATACCAAACGCAAAAAACCTGCATGCCATGCTTAAAGGCTGCTCTTCGCTCAGGAGCCTCAGCTTTACTGGCCTTGATACTTCATCAGTTTCAGATATGAGCTCCATGTTTGAGGATTGCAGCTCCTTGAGCAATGCTGACGTATCAGATCTCACCCTAGGCATCGCAGACCTCACCGCGATGTTCAAAGGCTGCAAATCACTGAATACGGTGGATTTTTCGCGTAACGATCTATCACGCATATCCACTACAAGCTCGATGTTCGAAGGCTGCAGCGCACTTTCGTCTGTCGTATTTGCTGATAAAGCCTATACGGGATCTTTACGGAACATGAGCGCGATGTTCAAAGGCTGTACGGCCCTCACCTCGGTCGACGCATCGGGAATCACTCATATGGACCTTGCTAATGTCTCGGACATGAGTTCGATGTTCGAAGGCTGCGTGAACCTCCGGGCGTCATCGTTTTCTGGACTAGACACTGTGAATCTGTCGAACATGAGCTCGATGTTCAAGGGATGCGCAGCGTTGGAATCAGTCGAATCCCTCGGTTTGGCCGACATCAACACCGTCTACGTTCGTGACATGAGCAGCCTGTTCGAAGGCTGTTCGGGACTGCGTTCCGCCGACCTCACAGGCTTCAAGACCGCCAACGTGACAAGCATGGACTCGATGTTCAAGGGATGCAGTTCGCTTCCCTCCATCGACCTTTCCGCCATCGACACGGCCAACGTCGAGAACATGGGCTCCATGTTCGCAGACTGCTCCGCCCTCGAGTCGGCTACGCTTGCTGGCATCGACACGACAAAGCTCACCTCCTTGCATGGCATGTTCTCGGATTGCCTGCAACTGACCTCAGTTGATCTTACCGACGTGATCACCCCCGGCGTCACGGACATGGGCGCGCTGTTCTCCGGCTGCTCCAAACTTGCGGAACTCGATCTGTCGGGCATCGACAGCTCCAAGGTCACCGTCATGGACGGCATCTTCGAAGGGTGCGAGGCACTCGACAAGCTGGCCCTAGGCGAGAAGTTCGCCTTCGTGGGAACGACAAGCGAGCTTCCCAAGGCGTTCTGGCAGGCAGCATCCACGGAGAAGATCTATAGCTCGCATCAAATCGCAACCGAATGCAAGGGCGTCGCGGACACCTACGCCAAGCGCCGCGACATCAAAGACGAAGTCCCCACAATCACGGCTGGCGCGAACGCAAGCTGGCATCGGGGCATGACAAGCGGGGCGGAGTTCCGCTCGAGCGCACCTCTTATCATTTTCACGCATGTAAAAGTCGATGGCAAAGTGATCGAATCGAGCAAGTATGATTTGCGCGAGGGGTCGACCATCGTCACCCTCAAGCGCGACTACCTCGCCTCGCTTCCCAATGGCAAGCACACGCTCGAGATCGTCTCGGCCACAGGCGCTGCAAGCACGTCTTTCACGGTTGGTGATGACCCAAGCGTCAACCCGGGACCAGACGACCCGACCCCACCAGGTCCCGACAATCCCGATAATCCTGATGGCCCCGGTCCGACTCCACCGGGCCCCGATAACCCATCTGGCCCCGATGATCCTTGGCAGCCGCCAAGCAACGAGGGCTACCCGATGTATCGCCTCTATAACCCCAATTCTGGCGAGCATTTCTACACGTCGAGCATCGAGGAGCGAGATCACCTCATCTGGTGCGGATGGCGCGGCGAGGACGTGGGCTGGACCGCTCCGGCATGGGGTGACCCAGTCTATCGCCTCTATAACCCGTACGCTGGCGAGCACCACTACACGCTTTCGGTTGAGGAGCGCGACTCCCTCATCTGGGCAGGCTGGAATGACGAGGGCATCGGCTGGTACTCCGATACCGCATATCGCACGCCACTGTATCGTCTATACAATCCCAATGCCTTTTCGAATAATCACCACTACACAACGGATGTCGGCGAGCGTGACATCCTGCTCTCCATTGGTTGGCAGGATGAGGGCATTGGCTGGCATGGCATCAGTCGATGAGGCAGAGTCCCTTGTCATTTCGAGTGGAGCGAGCAAAGTGAGTAGCGTCGAGAAATCTCGATCTTCGAGTTTCATCGGCAAAAGGAGCAGATGATGAGTATGGGCACGTTAAAACGAATCGGAGCATATGTTCTTGCGTTGGCGCTAGCGGCAACCTTTGTGCCGACGATGGCACTTGCGACGCCAGAGCAGGCAAAGAGCCACAATGCACCCCTTATCGCCCAGGAGGCAACCGACGCCCAAGCCTACGGTGACCTTCTCTGGCAGATCGACGATACCGGCAAACTGAAGATCTGGCCTGTCAACGGGGAAAGCGGCACGCTGAGCATTTCTGGCAACGCACCATGGCAAGCGCAAGCTGCCAGCATCACGAGTGTCGAGCTTGCCGATGGCATCTACGCCGGTAGCTTGGGCGGCATGTTTCGCGGATGCTCCTCGCTCGTCACCGTCGACCTATCCAATCTCGACACGACCGACGCATCCAACATGAGCAGCATGTTCTCCGCTTGCAGCTCCTTGCTCATGGTTGACCTCTCGTCATTTGATACCTCAAATCTTATGCGCATGGGCGGTATGTTCGCTGGCTGCACCTCCCTTGTCGCCGTTGACCTGTCAAGTTTTGATACGAGCGCATGTTCGGATATGAGGGGCGTCTTCTCCAACTGCAATTCCCTCGTCCGCGTAAAGCTTGGCGACAAGTTCCGCTTCACGAGCGAGGAGGGCAAGCTTCCGGAAAGCGAGTGGCAATCTGCAACAACAGGCGAAACCTACACCTCGGAGCAGATTTACACCGACCGCCAAGGTATTGCAGACACATATACCAACCTCAAGCCCGCGATCGAGGCTCCCGTCATCACCAACGAGACGGCGGTCACCTGGACGAAGGGCGCCAAAGACGGCTTCTCGCTTCGCTCGAATGCGAATATCCTGCTCTTCGAGGGCGTGAAGATTGACGGCACTTCCATTGATGCCGCAAATTACGAGGTCACTGAGGGCTCGACAATCGTCGCGCTCAAGCCCTCGTACCTCCAGACGCTAGCCGAAGGCGAGCATGCCATCGACATTGTCTCCATCACCGGCTCGGCAAATGCGAAGTTCACGGTTGCTCCTGACCCCACTGCCGTCAAGCCCGACCCAGAGCCGGAACCCAAGCCCGATCCAAAACCCGATCCCGAGCCGGAGCCCAAGCCCGACCCTACGCCAGATCCTGAGCCGACTCCTGATCCCGACCCGCAGCCGGAACCCGAGCCGACGGATCAGGGCCAGACCATGTACCGTATGTACAACCCTAACTCGGGTGAGCACTTCTATACGGCAAGCGTCGAAGAGCGCAACGACCTCATGTGGCGCGGCTGGAAGCCCGAAGGCATTGCGTGGACCGCTCCCTCATGGGGCACCCCCGTGTTCCGCCTCTACAATCCCAATGCGGGCGAGCACCACTACACGACAAGCGAAATCGAGCGCGCCGTCCTCATATATGCGGGATGGAACGATGAAGGCGTTGGCTGGTACGCTGACACCGAGCAGCGCGTGCCGGTTTATCGCGTATACAATCCCAACGCCTTCTCAAACAATCATCACTACACGACTGACTGGGGCGAGCGTAACGTCCTCATCGACATGGGCTGGCGCGACGAGGGCATCGGCTGGCACGGCATCGACTTCTAGCGCATCGGCGTTACATCTTGCGGAAGGTAAGGTTTCCGCTCGCCATATCCACGTCAAAGCGTCCCGTGACCTCGGCACTCGCATCACCGTAGACAGTGCTTCCGTTTGAGTTGGGCGGCCCGGCATAGGGCGTGCCCGATCGCACGGAAAAATCACTATCAACACGACCAGACAGGGCATCGTAGGAGAGCTCGAAAGCGCTCTGGCCTGGGAGCGTAACGTTTACCGACCCGCTCGCGATGTCCAGCTTTCCGCTCTTGGGACACTGCCTAGTCGAAATGCTGGCATCGCCACTGGCCATTTTCAGGTCAAGCGTATCGGTGAGATCGCCGGTCAAGGCAACGCGTCCGCTCGCAATGTCGGCTTTGAGATTCTGAGCGACCGCATCGGTCACCTCGACGGTACCGGAAGCGATGCCGAGCTTCACAGTCTGACACGTCAGACCCTCGACCGTGTAATCACCCGAAGCAACATCGAGCTCGAAGCGACCAAGCGCCTGTGCGACGCTACGCGGGATCTTGACCTCAAGCTGCTTGGAGCCAAAGCTCGAACAACCGAAGATGCCGTTTTTCAGGCTGTCATAACTGATATAGAGCGTACCGTTCTCGCAGGTCCAGCGCAGAGGATGGCTGCGTACGGCCGAACCCGTCTCGGTAAAGACCACCTCGCCATTCGTCTCGGCATCGTCGCAAACGGTGACGATTGCAGAGCCAGCCGCCCAGGCGATGGCAACGTTTTGAACATCCGCACCGGCAACAGAGCCCGCGCCAGTCTCACGCATGGTGACATCGTCGTAGGAATAGTCGAAGTCATAGCTTGGCGTGCAACGCGCGGAGCAACTAACGATACCACCGCACAACACGATGGCCAGGAGCACAAGAAGGCCTATCTTCACATATGAGGAATTGGTCAATCGTGTCATGGTCATCAGCCCCTCGAAGACGTGTCATCATGGGACGCGCGCCAATTGGGGTCATCCTCGACAACACGCACTATCCAGTAATATATGGGAATGGTGAGAAAGATCACCCAACCAGGATGCCACCAGCCAAAAACGAAGCCCATGATCAAATAGATGATTACGCAGGCGATAGGGTACGGAAAGGTCGCCCAGGGGCTGCGTGCAGGGTGTCCGGATGTTTGCGGACCTTCTGGAGCCTGCGGTGCATAGCGCGTCTTTGGGTCGGGTGGTGGCGGCTGCGGCGTATCGGGCGCTTTGGGTTGCGCATCGGCCGCCGCCTGCGCCACGGCATCCTTCAGCTCGTCCTTCAACTCGTGCACACGTGCAGCTGCCTCGGCGCGGGCCGCTGTTGCTGCCGCGCTTTCGGCCGCCGCCGTGATCGTCTCGGCGGTCACTTCGACCGTCGTTTCCTTGTCCGCCTCCTCGAAGCGGACATCGTCGGCGATGTCGACATCTACGCGTACGAGCTCATCGAGCGTCACACCGTAGAGATCGGCCAACGCGATAAGGTTCCCCGTGTCGGGCGATGACTCGGCCCGTTCCCATTTCGAAACGGCCTGACGCGAGAGCCCGAGTCTGTTGGCAAGCTCCTCTTGGCTATAGCCCTTCTCGCGACGCATGGCTGCAAGACGCTGCGCGATTTCGACGTTCATGCGTGGTTCCCTTCGTTTTGGTGTCATGCGTTTTCCTCTCGCCAAACATACGGTTTACGCCCTGGTTGCACTAGCATCTCTCGTAGTCAATTTGCATTTTATCGGCCGCAACCGTCGGTTGCACCTGTCAATAAGCGGGAATAATCGCATGCTTTAGCCCGGCACCCCGGTCGAAATGACAGGGGGAATGGAGTATATTTTTCGGAGACTAATTCACCTCAGAGAGGGGCGCATCATGAACCAGACCGATCTGATGGGCAAGCGCGTCGTCATCGCCCTGGGTGGAAACGCCCTAGGGGACGACCCCAAGGAGCAGCGCGCCCATATTGCCGATAGCGCCAAATTCATCGCCAAGATGATCAAGGAGGGCATCAACGTCGTCATCACGCACGGCAATGGCCCCCAGGTCGGCATCATCAACCAGGCCTTCGAGGTGGCCCATGGCGATGACCCCGCCCACGTGCCCTTCATGCCGCTGCAGGACTGCAACGCCATGAGCCAAGGATATATCGGCGCACAGCTCACCTGCGCCCTCATGAACCAGCTGCACGAGTTCGACATCATGCGTTCAGTGGTCGATGTCGTGACCCATGTGGTGGTGGACGATGACGATCCCGCGTTCAAGGACCTGGAAAAGCCCATCGGCGCCTTTATGACCAAGGACGAGGCGGAGAAGCTCTCCAAAGCCGAGAACGTGCCGGTCAAGGAAGATTCCGGCCGCGGTTGGCGTCGTGTCGTGGCAAGCCCCCGCCCGCAGCACATCCTCGAGATCGACCAGATCCGCGACCTCATGGATGCCGGTTACGTGGTCGTTGCCTGCGGAGGCGCGGGCATCCCCGTCATCGAAAGCGATGACCTCTACACCGAGGTCGAGGCCGTCATCGACAAGGACCTCACGAGCTCGATTCTAGCCTGGAAGCTCCGGGCGGACTTCCTCGTCATCCTCACCGCCGTTGACAAGGTATGCCTGAACTTCAACACGCCCGAGCAAAAGGAAATCGATGCCATGACGGTGCACGAGGCGCGGGAATACATCGAGCAGGGACAGTTTGCCCCGGGCAGCATGCTGCCCAAGGTGCAGGCCTGTGTGGAGTTCGTCGAGGCGCATCCCGGCGGCCGGGCCCTCATCGCCTCGCTCGAGCACGCCGCAGAGGCCCTGCGCGGCGAGGACGGCACCCTCATCACGGCATAGGGAACAGCGGTCGAGAGGACTGAAGCTCTAATACCCCATCTCGTGGAGACGTGCGTCATCGAGGCCGAAGTGATGGCCGATCTCGTGGATGACGGTCTTGCGAACCTCCTCGGCGATCTGCTCGCGTGTGGCAAAACAGCGCTCGTGCGGCCCCTTGAAGATGGTGATGACGTCCGGGAACCCGCCGTCCATATCATCGTAGTAACGCTCGGTGAGGGGCACGCCGCTGTAAAGGCCCAGAATCTCCTCGCCATACCAGGTGCCGGCCGGCCGTCCATCGTCATCGATACGATTAAGCTCGTCTTCGGTGGGTTCGTCAGCGATGACCACCGCGACGTTCTCCATATCCTCCATGAATTGCTCGGGCATAGCATCCAGCGCTTCCTGGACAAGCTCCTCGAATTCGTCATCGCTCATGTGAACCATGGGTCCTCCCTATTTCGTGCCGAAGATGCGGTCACCCGCATCGCCCAGACCGGGAACGATGTAAGCGTCTTCGTTCAGGCCCTCGTCCACGGCGGCGACGTAGATGTCGACATCGGGATGGGCCTCGCGCACCGCTTCGATACCCTGCGGCGCGGCCACGAGATTCACGAGGCGGATGTTGTTGCAACCGCGTTTCTTGAGACTCGAGATGGCATCGACCGCGCTTCCGCCGGTGGCCAGCATGGGGTCGACCACCATGATGACGGAGCTCTCGTAGCCCTCGGGCATCTTGTAGTAGTACTCCTCGGGCAGGTGCGTCTGCTCGTTTCGCACGAGGCCGATATGACCCACGTGGGCAAAGGGCATGAGCTCGAGCAGGCCGTCGACCATGCCGAGACCGGCGCGTAAGATGGGCACGATGGTGAAGAAGTCATCCTTGAGAACGGGAAAGGAACCGCGGCAAATCGGCGTATCGACCTCGCGCAGCTTGGTTGGGAAGTCGCGCGTGATCTCATAGCCCATGAGGATAGAAATCTCCTTGAGAAGCATCCTGAACTCGGGTGAGGTCGTATCGCGATCGCGCATGTGCGTGAGCTTGGCCTCGATGAGCGGATGGTCGATGACGTGCACGCTTGCCATGGGTCTGCGCCTTTCGCGAGAGGTGGTGTCGTGAGGATATTGTAGCCGTTGGCGCATTGGCAAGGACAATAGAACGATCTTTCATCTTGCTTATTTAACAGCTACTTTAAATGCGTCAGATATTGATATGGGAATCACAAGCGCAGCCTAGACAGCAGTACAACGACGCCTCCATGCCCGATAAATACCCCAGAGCACAGACAACACAAGCACGACAAGCATCACGCAACCGAAAGCCGGGTAGAGCTGAAAAGACGTCAACCCCGTTGCAGCCATAGCGTATGTCAACGTCTGCGAACTTGCACTTACGGCAAGCCCATTCGATGCCGCAACCACCGAAGTCGCCATGCCGTTTTTGGCATTGGGTACAAGCTCGGTGCAGTACGTATAGAAGAAGCAGAAATAGAACGCCCAGCCAAGACCGGCAAGCGCAAGAGTCATTGCTGCGACAATCTGCGAATCCGTCCACGACAAGATAAAGAAAGCGACAGCAATGGCAAGCAGCCCCGGAATGTACACCTTATTCTTCAAAACCTTGTAGAAAAGGCCGAACGCGATTGATCCGATAGCAGTAGATATGGTCAAGATACTCGTAAGCAACCCCGTAAACGCCTCATCGCCCAACCCCTTGTCGGAAACGTAAACGCCCACGAGATACAAAATAATGTAGTAGAGCAGGGCCACAAAGAAAACTTGTACTGTCAGCGGCACAATTGCCACCCACCATTTTTTCGTGGCCCCACCCTCATTAGTCCGCGCCACGTTCATAGCCCGGCCAAGCGCACCGGCAGACGAACGTGATTCGCCATGTACTGCTTCCACGCGTTCGAAGGTATCTGTCTTTGGGGGAAAGGAGGGAAGGAACGCAACGAGCATGGCGAGAACGGGGACAGCAAGCCAGTACGCCCTATAGGAAAGCACCCATCCGCCAACGGCAAGAAAGCCGGACGCAGATGCGAGCAGGGCGCCCAGCACGGACATGCAGGCGTTATACCAACCTACATAGCGCGCGTGCTGCGTATCATCAGTAAAAAGGTCTGCGAGAATGGCAAAAGCCGCCGTGTTAGTTATGCCCCAACCAATACCGGTGGCGAGCAACCTCATTACGACGAAATACCAAACGTTCACATACAAGATGCCAAATACGGACGAGAGGGTAAAGATGGCAAAACCCGCGACCATGATGATGCGCTTGTCTACACGATCGCACAGATATCCAGCTAGAAGACCGAACGGAAGCCCGACGAGCGCGGGACCCGTTATTCCCAGATTTACGAGCCACAAGGGCGCATCGGCAAATGTCTCGTAAACATTCGCGACTATTGGGTTTATTACCAAATCCCCCATGGTGCACATGGAAGAAAGGAACAATGCCGCCAATGCAAGAAACAAGCGCGGTCTCGAAATGCGGGTTGCGTTTGCCATCTATCAATCCCCCTATTGGCTAAGCCTCGTAGACAACTTGGCCGTCAACAATGGTGAGAGCAACCTTTGCTTCGAGAATCTCTTCCGGAGCCGCGGAAAACAGGTTGCGATCCATCACCACAATGTCAGCCAGCTTGCCTCTCTCAATCGAGCCAATCTCACGCTCGTAGCCCTCCGCGTAGGCAGCGCCGTAGGTGTACGCCTGCAAGGCCTGAGCCAACGTAATTCTCTGCTCTGGGACAAACCCTCCCTCGGGCTGGGCATCCCACGGCTGTTGGCGTGTTATGGCAGCATAGACACCCTCCATGGGATTGAAATTCCAAACGGGGGCATCGGTTCCAAATGCAACGATTGCACGAGAATCAAGCAGCGATTTCTGAGGCCACATATACGGAATCCATTTCTCGCCCAGAAGCGCGGGGTAGCCCTCAACGTTGAGGACCGAGTGAATTGGCTGCATCGACGCAATTACGCCAAGCTGAGCAAAGCGCTCGATATCGTCAGGGCAGCACGTTTCAATATGCTCGATGCAGTTATGGTGGCCCTTAAACCCTTGTTCCTTGCCAACCTGCTCGAACACGTCAAGTGCTTGCTTGACTGCTCCGTTGCCGATGCAGTGCAAACGCACGGAATAGCCGGCAGCATCCGCCTGTCGCACAAGAGAAAGTAGCTCGTCGTACGCAACAGTAGGCTCACCGCACGTAGAGGGGTCGTCTGCATAGGGTTCTGTAAGATACCCGGTATGCGCCTCGCACACACCGTCCGTGATGAGCTTCACGCCGGCAAAGCGAACATGATCGCCAATGATGTTGTCTTGACACCAGCGCGCCCCTTCGAGACCGTCTGTCATCTTTGGGAAAAGACTAAGACGTATGGGCAGTTTTCCCTCTGCGTCAAATTCGTTGAATATTCTCATGTTGTCGTGCTCTTCTATGCCGCCGTATGGCCACACGACACCAGCGGCAGTAACGCCATGAGACAAGCACTCGTTGAACGAAGCGTTGAGTGCACGATCCATATCACATGACACGTTCGCGAGGCCCCAAACGGGATCATTTGCGGGCGGCTCGAAATTAAGACCGGATAGGCTTCCGTCGTCATTGCGTCCGATATAGCCTCCGTCCGGATCAGGCATGCCGGCAGTGTAACCAGCTGCGGCCAAACCAGCGCTATTCGTCCACCCCGTATGCATATCCCAACTAGCAAAATACGCTGGACGATCAGGCACGAGCTCATCGAGGAGTTCCTTCGTCGGCTTTTCGCCGTTTTCCCAAGAATCGAAATTAAGATCGCAGCCCACAATCCACTTGTTTTCCGGATGTTGAACTGCAAACCCCCTGATCGCCTCGGAAACCTCTGCCTTGCTTGTCAGACCCTCCAGAGAAAGCGTGTACTCGGCATCCTTCATGATGCCGTTCTGAAGGAAATGCGTATGAGCGTCATTGAATCCAGGACACACAAGAGCATCCCCGGCGTCAATTACGCGCGTTTCAAAACCAATGTGCTCGTCCGCTTCATACTCGCTCAGGACATCAATGATGCGGCCGTCCCTGATTACCACGGCACCTGCTACGGGTTCCAGCGTATTGCCGGTAAATATCGTTGAGCTTTTAATGACAATATCAGCCTTACTGGACATAGCCTTTCCCTTTCTGTCGTTCTTGATGAAAAAAGGGGCGACCCTATAAGTCGCCCCTAAGCGAAAGCCAGATGATTACTTGTTGCCAAGCCCCTCATCACGTGCCTCGTTTGCCTGCTCTTGCACGGATTGCGCCTTACCACCCTTGCGCATGGACAAGACGAAGACGAGCGAAACTACCGCGACAGCAATGAGCGCGTAACCGAAAATCGGCCATGCCTGGACAGCGGTCAGACCCGTCGCTCCAACAATTCCCGTCAGGAGATAAGACGAACCGGCCGCGGCCAATCCATCGGAAAACGCAACGATGGAAGTTGCCGTACCAGCCTTGGAAGCAGGAACGAGCTCGGTCACGCGAACATAGAAGTAGCAGAAATAGAACGGCCAGAAAAAGCCGGCAACAACAACGCATACGATCGTGACGACGGGATTTGGGAAGAAGCCCATTGCAATGAAGCACACGCCCATGATGATGGTTGCTGGAATGTAGACAAAGTTTTTCATGCGCTTATAGACAGCGCCGAAAATCAGCGACGCTACAGCCGTTGCAATCGTGCCAGCAGAGGCCAACATACCGATGAACGCCTCATCGCCAACTCCTGCATCCATAACGTAAACGGCAATCATGTAAAGCATCACGAAATAGCAGATTGCAATAAAGAAAACCTGGACAGCGAGCGGCAGAGTCTTGACCCACCAGCCCTTGGGCGCGGGCGCGGACTTGTTTTCGCTCTTTGCTGCGATATGACTTGGCGGAAGTTTCGGCAAGAACACGATGAGCATGATGAGCACAGGAACAGAAATCCAGTAGGTAAAGAATGCGTTCTGCCAAGCGGAAACGGCCAAAACACCGGCAACGGCTGCCATAATTGCGCCCATGATGGACATCACGGAGTTATACCATCCAACATATTTTCCATGCTCATCTTCATTCGGGAACATATCCGCGAGAATAGATAGGGCAGCCGTGTTAGTGATACCCCAGCCCACACCAGTCGCGAAGCAACGCAGGGTGACGAAGGCATAGATGTTTTCCTGAGCACCAAACACGGCGGACACCGTAAAGATGGCAAAGCCGGCCACCATGACCCATTTCTTATCTATGCGATCGCAGAGAAGGCCTGCCAGGAGACCGAATGGAAGTCCGACGAGCGCCGGGCCTGTAATGCCGAAATTGATAAGCCACTCGGGATCGTTCGCAAACACTTCATAAAGATTTGCCACGATAGGATTGACAACCAAGTCACCCAACGTGCACATGGACGACAGGAACAGCGCCGCAAGCGCAAGCACCATCCTGCCCTTCGAAAGCTGCTTTGCTTCAGTCATTTCTCCCCAATCCTTTCTTCGGAAGCATTAGGCAGCGCCCTCTGCGCCGCCATGGAAGATGGAGGGACTTTAGCCCGCAAGCTGCGGAAGACGAAACATTCGAAGTTTATGGTTTAGAGATTGTTCACAGCCGCTCTCCTCGCAATGCTGCCGTATTCGAGAATGGAGGCGCATATTGACATGCCCATAAGTTGCTTATGGTTTGCGAGGTCACAGGCATACCTGTCATGAAAAGTGTTGCATAATAGCGAAACCGAGAACAAGCAGGGGAAGGTCGTGGGTATGCCCGAATTGCAAAACACGTCAATGGCCCCCAGCAGAATAGACGGCCTGGTGCCCGTCCCCTATGTCGGGATATCCTTCTTGCAATCCTGGATTTTCATGCTTTTCTATGCTCGAAGCGCGGGAATC
>USOR01000004.1 GCA_900556425.1 uncultured Coriobacteriaceae bacterium | reverse complement strand
ACTACCGTTGGCGTCGATGACGTGCACGCGCTCGGGTTCGGCGGCAGCTATCTCCTCGAAGCCCGCGCGCAAGCGCGTGCGAAACTCGTCGCCTGCGGACTCCATGCGATCACCCGTGCCGTCGTTCGACCGGTCCTCGACGCGCTCGCGCGCAATGCTGGGATCAAGCGAGAGCAGCAGCGTGCGCGTAGGATAGCGACCGCCGCAGGCGAGGTCGTTCGTCGCGCGGACGAGCTCGGCGCCGAGCTCGCGGCCGTAACCCTGGTAGGCGAGCGTGGAATCGGTGAAGCGATCGCAGACGACGATGCTGCCCGCGGCAAGTGCCGGCTCGATGACCTCGCTCATCACCTGGGCGCGAGCCGCCTCGAAAAGCAGGAGCTCGGCAAGCGGCACCATCGCGTCATCGTCCTTGTCGAGGAGGAGCGCGCGGATCTTCTCGCCCAGACGCGTACCGCCTGGTTCATGCACACGCAGGACCGTGCGGCCCTGCTCCTCGAGCCATTTAGCGAGAAGGTCGGCCTGGGTCGACTTGCCGACGCCATCGTCGCCTTCGAGCGTGAGGAAGATGCCCTCGGTGCTATCTGCGTTGTTATTCATGCAGCTATGGTGCCTCGTCTACTTCTTGGCCGCGGTCTTTTTCTTTGCCGTGGACTTCTTCTTGGCCCCACCGCTCGACTTCTTGGCCCTTTCGGCCTTCTCCTTCTCGCGCTTGGGGCAGTTCATGTTCACGCAGATGCGCCATGGGCCACGAGCCGTCGAGACGATGACCTCGGGGGCACCGCACTCGTCGCACACCTCGCCCGTCGCGGTGATGTCGCCGCGCTGGGGCAGCGGATAGCTCACGTCGCATTGCTCGAAGTTCTCGCAGCGGATGAAGCGCTTGAGCGTGCGCGGGTTCTTCTGCGCGATGAGCTTGCCCTCGCGACCTGCTTCCTTGCAGACCTCGCACGTGCCGACGACGATCTCCTCCATCTTGTTGGTGGGGCACTCGGGGTCGAGGCAGTGGTTGTACGCCTTCTGCCTGAAGGGCGTGACCTTGATCTGCGGGCCTCCGCAGGTGGGACATGGCTCCTCAAGTGCCTCGTAGCGGCCCTGGGGCAGCGGATAGGTCACGTCGCAATCGGGCCAGTTGTTGCAGCCCACGAAGCTCGCGCGAGTCTTGGCCGACGTCTTCACGCAGAGGTCGCCACCGCACTTGGGGCACGCGCCAACGCGACTGTCGGCCGTGACGGCGTCGCTGATCATGTCCGCGATAGCGTCCTTCTCGGGAATGAGGGCCTCGATGATGCCGCCGAGCAGCTCGCGCGAATGCAGCACGACCTCGTCGCGCTGGCGCTTGCCATCGGCAACCTGCGTCATCTCGCCTTCGAGCTCGGCGGTCATGTTGGGAGTGGTGATGGGCTCGGCGAACTTCTCGAGTGCATCGATGATGGCGATGCCGAGCTGGGTGGGCTCGATGGGGTCGTTCACGATGTAGTGGCGGCTGTAGAGGCGCTCGATCATATCGTGACGCGTGGCCTTGGTGCCCAGACCCTTGGCCTCCATCTCTTGGACGAGCTTGCCCGACGAGAAGCGCGCGGGCGGCTCGGTCTGCTTGTGGGCGCAATCGGCATCCCAGAAATCGAGCGTCTGGCCCTCGGTGAGCGAGGGCATCTGCTCGTCCTTCTTGAGGCCGTACGGATACACGCTGCGATAGCCCGGCTCGACGAGCACGTCACCGCGGGCGGTAAATGCCTCGCCCGCGACATCGAGCGTGACCTTGGTGGACTCGAGGACCGCAGCTTCGGACAGCGTCGCCATGAAACGGCGGCAGATGAGGCTGTAGAGCTTCCACTCCTCGGGGCGAAGCTTGTCGGGATCGGCCGCGCCCGTGGGATAGATGGGCGGGTGATCGGTCGTCTCCTGCTTGCCGCGCGTTGCCGTGAGCTTGTTCTTGGCGAGCAGCTCCTCGGCGCCCTCGCGGAAATCGGGAACCTTGGCGAGAATGCCGAGGACCTCGCGCAGGTCGAGATTGTCGGGGTAGACCGTGTTGTCAACGCGGGGATACGAGGTGTAGCCGTTCATGTAGAGCGACTCGGCGATGCGCATGGTGCGCGCCGGCTTGATGCCGATGGAACTTGCCGCCGCCATGAGCGACGTGGTGTTGAACGGAGCCGGCGGATTGGACTTGCGGCGCTTCTTCTCGATGGTGCCGACGGTCGCCTCGTTTGCGCCCGCAATGCGGGCCATGACGGCATCTGCCTCGTCCTTATCCTTGAAGCGCGCAGTGGCATGCGTCGCGGTGAAGGCCTCGTCGTGATCGCCCTTGGGGGCGGCATTGCCGGTGATGACCCAATAGTCCTCGGGGATGAAGGCGTCGCGCTCCTTCTCGCGCTCGACCACGAGGGCAAGCGTCGGGGTCTGCACGCGACCGGCAGAGCGCGTGTTGCCGATGCCGCTGTACTTCACGCAAGTGAGGTAGCGCGTGAGCACGGCACCCCAGATGAGGTCGATGTACTGGCGCGTCTCGCCCGCATGCGCGAGATCGTAATCGAGCGTCGTGAGCTTGGCGGGAGAGAACGCCTCCTCGATCTCCTTCTTCACGAAAGCCGAATAGCGAGAGCGCGTGATGGGGGCGGTCTCGTTCACCTCACGCACGACCGAGATGGCGTCGAGGCCGATGAGCTCGCCCTCGCGATCGAAGTCGGTGGCGATGACGATCTCGTCCGCCTTCTTGGCGAGGTTCTTGAGCGAGCGAATGATGTCCTTCTCGGCGGGAAGCTTCACGATAGGCGCGTAGGTGAGGTAGGGCAGCGACGGGATCTTCCAGCCCTTGAGGTTGATGCCCTCGGGGATGTACGGACGACGCTTGGACTTCCACGGTGGGGTGGGGAGCTCCTTGGGGACGTCCGGCGCATCGATGACCTCGCCGTCCTCTTCGAGGCCAACCCAGCCGGTCTTCTTCTTGTAGATGAGCTCCTGCGGGAAGTCGAGGCCGAGGATGTGGCCCTTGAGACCGATGGCGACGCATTCGTGACCATCGCGGTTGAAGCGGTACACGGGGGTGTTGTAGACCTTGTCCGTCTCGGGCTTGCCACCTTGGGCAAGAAGGCGAGAGATCTGTTGGGCCGCGATGTTCTTCTCGGTAATGATTAGTTCCATGTTGTCCATCACTCACTCGTTTTTGCTGCGTTCTTGAAGACAGCTATGGCTTACAATTACCCGCGGAGACTAGCGGGTGGGGCCGGAAAGGCCTCAGTTGCACGATTTTAACCATATATATAAGGTTCTGGCTACCTCCATTTTGGAAACGATTAGCCCCACGCGCTGTGTCGTGTGCGACATGCCCGGCAGCGTTTTGTGCGAGGGCTGCGCTTCCTCCCTCCCCTTCATCAATCTTGCACTCGCGTGCCCGCGCTGCGGAGCACCGTTTGGGCGCACGTTGTGCACGGAGTGCCCCATGCCCGGTAGCGAGTCGGCGCTGCTGCATCCCGAGGAGGCGTTTCCGTTCACGCAGGCGCGTGCGGCGCTTTCCTTCGAGGACGGGGCGCGGAGAATCATCAGCACCTACAAGGACGGCGACGAGCTGCGCCTCGATGCGGTGATCGCCTCGCTGCTCTGCGCCGCGATACGGGGACGAACGATGGGGGCCGACATCCCAAGGCCTCCCGCTGTCACTTCGAGCGAAGCGGAGCGTCCCGCTGTCATTTCGGGCGAAGCGGAGCGGAGTCGAGAAATCTCCTCCCCGCCATCTCTCCAGGATTGGACGCAGTGGGCAGATGCGCTCGTGTACGTGCCGGCATCGCCCGAGGCGCTCCTGCGACGCGGATTCGACCACATGGAACGTGTGGCAGGGATTGTCGCGCGGCGCACGGAAATGCCGCTCGTGCACGCACTCGTGAGTTGCAAAGGGGCACGCGACCAGCGCGAGCTGGGACGCGGGGAGCGGCTGGCAAATCGCAATGGGTCGTTCTCGCTAGCAGCAGATGCAGTGCCGGAAGCAGGTGCGCTGCCGCAACGTATCGTCCTCATCGACGACGTCTTCACGACGGGCGCGACGCTTTCGGCGGCAGCGCATGTGCTCCTCGACGGCGGCGCCCACGAGATCCGCGCCGTCACCTGCTGCCGCGTCTGGTGAAAAAGCAAATGTCGTGCCTGGCACGCTGTCTCAAAAGGAGGACAAAGTAAAGGAAGTGGCGATGATGTGAGACAAGGTGCCTAGCACGGGCACCTGAAAGGAGAACAAAATGAGTAGATTTCGGAAAGAAAGCGTCGGGGATATTTACCATGTCATGTCGCGAGGAAACGGAAGGCAACTGATATTCGAAGATGATAATGACCGTCAGTTTTTCCTATACAAGCTCCAGGATTGCTTAGTAGACGCCCATCTCGATCTCTACGCGTGGTGCTTAATGGGAAACCACTTTCACTTGCTTGTTCGAGGAGATAAAGAGAGCTTGTCGAGGGGCATGCATAGAGTTTGCAGTGTCTACGCACGTCGGTTCAATGCCAAAACGGGACATGTCGGACATTTGTTCCAGGATCGGTTCAAGAGCGAGCCCATTAACGACGAATCCTATCTGCTGACGGTCGTGCGTTACATTCACAAAAATCCTGAAAAGGGTGGATTGGCTCCTATGGAAACCTATAAGTGGTCAAGCTATCACGAATATGTTGGGTTACCTTCATTATGCGAAGTGGATTTTGTGTTGGACATCTTCGGAGGTAGAGAAAACTTCCGGCTTTTTCACGAGGCGGAGCAGGAAAGCGAGTGTTCGCTTACGAACAGTGAAGAGAAACCCTATGTTAGCGATGATGACGTTCGGAAGCTCGCCCAGACGCTCCTTAGTCCCGTTTCCCTTGGGGCGATCATACGATTGCCCCAATCTGAGCGTGATGCCAGCTTGAGAACATTAAAAGCTGCAGGTCTTTCGGTTCGCAAAATCGAACTCCTGACAGGTGTCGGAAGAAATACAATATGCCGCGCCTGAGACAAATGAGACAGCTGTGCCCGGCACGCTGTCTCATATCATCGACATTCTCGTAGTTTTGCCCAGTTTTTGAGACAGCGTGCCGGGCACAGCTGTCTCATTTGCGGTCGAGGGCGATGCTGATGAGCACGCAGGCGAGCAGCAGGAACTGGTAGAACAGAAACGGCATGATCTCGACGCTTGCGATGCCGGCGAGGCTCGCGGCAACGAGCAGCTGCGCACCATAAGGGATAAGACCCTGGCCGATGCAACTGAAGATGTCGATGAGACTCGCCACTCGCACGGGCTCGATGCCGTATTTCTCGCCGATGTGCTTGGCGATGGGTCCGGCCACGACAATGGCGACCGTGTTGTTCGCGCAAGCAACGTCAAGCAGCAACGTGAGCAGACCGCAGCCCAGCTCGCCTCCCCGCTTGCCCGTGAAGTGACGCTTGATGAAGCCGAGCACCGAGGCAAAGCCGCCATACTCGCGCATGAGCGCGCTGATCGATGCCACCAGAATCGTGACGATCATCGTCTCGAACATCCCAGCCGTTCCCGTGCCCATGGCCGAGAACGCCGTCGCGAAGTCGAGCGATCCCGTCGCGCCGCCCACGATGGCAAAGAGCACGATGCCGCCACCGAGCACGACGAAGACGTTGATGCCGCACAATGCGGCGATAAGCACCGCGAAGTACGGAATCGCCTGCCAGATGTTGTAGTCGAAATCGTCGAGTGTCGGGGTGCCGGCCATGAGCGCCATGACAATGAGAATGCCAAGCGTGATGAGCGCTGCCGGCAAGGCGATGCGGAAGTTGTTGAAGAACTTGTCCTTCATGTTGACGCCCTGCGTGCGGGTCGCCGCGATGGTGGTATCCGAGATGAAGGAGAGGTTATCGCCAAACATCGCACCACCCACGACAGTGCCAACGCACAGGGGTAGGTTAAAGCCAGCACTCTGCGCAACCGTGACCGCGATCGGCGTCAACACCGTGATGGTGCCCACGCTCGTGCCCATGGCCAGCGAGATGATACAGGCGATGACGAAGAGTCCGGGTATGGCCGCCTGGGCAGGGAGTATGTCGAGAAAGAGGTTGGCCGTGCTCTCGGCGCCTCCGGCCGCACTCGCAATGCCCGAGAAGGCGCCGGCCATCAGGAAGATGAAGAGCATGATGACGATGTTGTCATCGCCGATGCCGCGCGCGCAAACGTGAATCTTCTCGTCGAAGGAGAGCGAGCGATTTTGCAACAGTGCGACGATGAGCGCGATGACGAACGCCACGACGACGCTCACCACGTAGAAGCCCATCTGCCCCTCAGTCGGCGCAATGTACTCGAAATAGATGCCGCATCCGAGGTACAGCACAAGGAAGACGGCTATGGGCAACAAGGCCTTTGCGTTTGGTTTCTTATCCATGCGCTCATGATAGCCAAAGTCTTGTGAGGCGTGAAGGCGCCGCGTGCGGGCGCTTGGTGGTATCATCCGCCTAAGTGTTTTTAATCAAAGGCGGTGCGATAGACATGGTGGGAGAGAATCTTCCGCGTTCCCTAAAATGGCAGCCGGCGCTCGAGGGATGGGTTCCCAGTGCGCTGACCACGGCAAATCTTGACGATGCGGCAGCCCGATTGACGGTGCTCGACCAGCGTCTGCTTCCGTTTTCGATCGAGTACATCGACTGCTTCACCTCGAAGCAGGTCTGTGATGCAATCGAGGAGCTTGCCGTACGCGGTGCCCCGGCCATCGGCATTGCCGGCGCGTTCGCCCTCGTGCTCTGGGCCAAAAACGAGTGGCCTGTCATTCGCGAGGCCAAGCGCCAGGCCAACCCCAAGAGCGATGTCGATTCTGTCACGGTATTCGCGAGCAAGCTCGAGCAACGCGGCCGCGAAATCGCGGCGGTGCGTCCGACGGCGGTCAACCTCGCCTGGGCGATCAACGAGCTTGTAGCACCGGCGCGCATGGCCGCTTACCAGGGCGGCAGCGTCGACAAGATCACCGAAGACCTCGAGGAGCAAGCCTGCCAGCTCATGGAGGACGAAATCTACTCATGCAAGCTCATCGGCGAGAACGGCGCTGTCATCATCTCCACGCTTGCCCAGCGTCTGGGCCGTCCCCTGCGCATCGAGACGCACTGTAACGCCGGCGCGCTCGCAACAGCCGCGTGGGGCACGGCGACGTCAATCATCTACCACGCCTTCGAGAACGGCGACATCGAGAAGGTCTGGGTCGACGAGACACGCCCCGTCGAGCAGGGATCGCGCCTTACCGCGTGGGAGCTTGAGCAAGCGGGCGTACCCTATACGCTCATCTGCGACAACATGGCCGGATCCATCATGGGCCAGGGGCTCGTGGACGCCGTCATCGTCGGTGCCGACCGCGTGTGCGCTAACGGCGACGTGGCAAACAAGATCGGAACCTATCCGCTCGCGGTTGTCTCGAGCTATCACAGCGTGCCGTTCTTTGTCGCCGCGCCGCACTCGACCTTCGACAAGTCGCTCGTGACAGGCGATGAGGTCGTCATCGAGCAACGCGACGAGGCCGAAGTGCGCTGCATGCCCTACGGGCATCAATGGCTTCCCATTGCGCCGAGCGAATGCGATGTCTTCAATCCCGCTTTCGACATCACTCCCAACGAGCTCATCACCGGCGTCATCACCGAAACGGGCATCGAGTTCGCAGGCGAGTGAGACGTGCCTGGCACACTGTCTCAAATGATAGCCAGAATCAATAAAATGTCTGCGATATGAGACAGTGTGCCAGGCACGTTGTCTCACCGCTTCCTCCGCCCCGCATGTGGTAAAGTAGCGAGCTTGCAGGGAAATCGAACGTTATTAGAAAAGGATGTTTTCGTGTTCGGAATTAGTGGCACGGAGCTAGTGATTATCCTGTTCTTCGGTTTCCTCATCTTCGGACCGGAGAAGCTGCCCCAGATGGGGCGCACCGTAGGACGGGCGATCAGGCAGTTCAGAAACGCCTCCGAGGCGGCCAACAAGAAGTTCAAGGAAGAGGTCGCCGATCCCTTCCAGGAGGCCATTGCCCCCTATAAGGATCAGGTCGAAGAGTCGACCAAGCCCATCCAGGAGGACATCTCCGCCATCAACGATACCCTCAACGAGACGAAGAACATGTTCACCGACCCGTTCAAGGACATGTTCGGCAGCTCGACTGGTTCTCCCGCGACCAAGCCCGGCGCTGCCATCCCCGGCGGCGTTCCTGGCGAGCCCCCTGCTCCGGCGGCAAAGCAAGCCGCTCCGGCACCCGTTGCCGACGACCCGTTCGCGTCCGTCCTCGATGACGCGCCCGCAGCGCAGCCCGAGGGCAAGCCCATTCCCGAGGCAAGCGGCACCGTCAAGAAGAAGAGCATGGCTGCGAGCCTGTACGATCTTGACGACGAGAAGGGCGGTGAGTGACGTGCCCATCGGACCCGCTCGCATGCCGCTCATGGACCATATCGGCGAGTTACGCCGCCGCATCGTCATAATCGTTGTGGCGCTGGCCGTTACGGTTTGCTTCATGTACCTCCTCGCGCCCTACCTCATCGACTTCCTCATCCTTCCCGTGAGCGATTACGTGCAGGAAGTCTATGTGACCGGCGCTTTCGAAGGCTTCTCGCTGAAGTTTCGCGTTGCCCTCTTCATGTCCGTCCTCGTGTGCAGCCCGCTCATCTTCTGGGAGCTGCTCGCGTTCTTCCTGCCGGCGTTGCGTCCCAACGAGCGCCGCTACGTGCTGCCGACGTTCTTCGTTGCCGTCGCGCTCTACGTGCTCGGCATGGTCTTCTGCTATTGCTTCTGCCTGAATCCGGCGTTCCAGTTTCTCACGAACGAAAGCATGTCGATCGGCCAGATTCTGCCCCAGGCAACCGACTACCTGCACTACATCATCCTGTTCGAGCTTGCCTTTGGCCTTGCGTTCGAGCTGCCGCTTGTGGTGTTCTTCCTCATCCTGTTCAACATCGTGCCGTACAAGAAGATGCGTGCGAGTTGGCGTGGCATCTACGTTGGCCTGCTCGTAATCGCCGCCGTCGTCACTCCGGACGCCTCTCCCGTGACGATGGGCATCATGTTCGCCGCGCTTCTCGCGCTCTACGAGGTGTCCCTCGCCGCCGCGCGCATTGCGCTGTCGCGTAGAATCAAGCGCCAGCGCGCCGAGGAAGAAGCGGAGATGGCTGCATAATGCACGAACTTTCGCTCGTCCAGGGGATATTCGATTCGGTCGTTCCCGTCGCGCGCCAAAACGGTGCGACAAAGATCACAAACATCAAGCTCACGATTGGCGAGATGACGATGGTCGTACCCGAAGCGATGGAGTTTGCCTTCGAGGCGCTTTCCGAAGATGACCCGTTGCTCGACGGCTGCGTGCTCGTGATGGACTTCGTGAGTCCGCGATCGAAATGCCTCGATTGCGGTAACGAGTTCGAACACGACCGCTTTCACAACCACTGTCCCGCCTGCGACTCCGCGGCGACCATGCTCATAGCGGGTCGCGAACTCGAAGTCGCGTCCATGGAAATCGAGACACCCGACGACGAGGACGACCCCGCGTAGGGGCCAATGTGTCACGGGGTCAGACCCCCCGACACGTCGAGAGAGAAGGATGACATGGCTCACATCGACCTGGAAACGAAGATCCTGAACAAGAACGACGAGGGAGCTGCGGCAAACCGCGCCCTGCTCGACGAAAAGGGCGTCTACATGGTCAACGTGCTGGCAAGCCCCGGATCGGGCAAGACGTCGACCATCGTGGCAACCATCAACGCGCTGCGCGACAAGTACAACATCGCCGTCATCGAGGGCGATATCGCGAGCGACGTCGACTCGCAGACCATCAAGGCCATGGGAATCCCCGCCGTGCAGATCAACACGGCTGGCGCCTGTCACCTGGAAAGCGACATGCTGCGCCGCGCACTCGATGTGCTCGACCTCGACAACATCGACCTTATCTTCATCGAGAACGTCGGCAATCTCGTGTGTCCTGCGGATTTCTACCTAGGCGAGGACATCAAGATGATGATTCTCTCCGTGCCCGAAGGTGACGACAAGCCGCTCAAATACCCGGGAATGTTCCAAGTGGCAGACGCCATCATCCTCAACAAGATTGACGTGATGCCAGCTTTCACCTTTGACAAGACGCTCTTCGACGAACACATCGCGCGTCTCAATCCCACGGCACCGAGTTTCGCCATCGCCGCAACCAAGGGCGACGGCGTTGACGAGTGGGCTGGCTGGCTCTCCGAGCAAATCGAAAAATGAGACAGTTGCTCTGAGCAACTGTCTCATTTTGCTACACCGTTCCCAGCGTCCAGGAATTGAGGTAGGCCTCCTGCTCGGGCGTGAGCGTGTCAATCTCGATGCCGAGCGTGCCGAGCTTGACGCGAGCGATCTCGTCATCGATCTCGGCCGGGATGTTGTAGCACTGGGGCAATAGCTCGTCGCGATGCTTGAGCACGTATTCGGCGGCGAGCACCTGGTTGGCGAAGCTCATGTCCATGACCTCGGCGGGATGCCCCTCGGCCGCCGACAGGTTCACGAGGCGTCCGTCGGCGAGCAGGATGATGGTACGGCCGTCAGGCAACGTGTACTCGTCGACCAACGGCTTGAGGGTCTCCTTCGACACCGCATGCTCCTCGAGCCACGGGATGTTGATCTCGCTATTGAAGTGACCAGAGTTGCAGATGATGGCGCCGTCCTTCATGTTCTCGAACGCCGGCGCATCGATGACGTTGAGGTCGCCCGTGACGGTGACCCATACGTCGGCGTACTTGGCGGCCTCGGCGCACGGCATCACACGGTAGCCCTCCATGTGCGCCTCGAGCGCCTTGAGCGGATCGACTTCGCAGATGATGACGCTCATGCCCATGCCGGCGGCACGCTGTGCCAGGCCACGACCGCAAAAGCCGTAACCGCTCACCACGAGGGTGCGGCCCGCAAGCAGGCGATTGGTCGCACGCACGATGCCATCAAGCGTGGACTGGCCCGTGCCATAGCGGTTGTCGAAGAAGTGCTTGGTGTTGGCATCATTGACGTTGAACGAGGGGTACTTGAGCGCACCGGCGGCAGCCATGGCCGCAAGACGAATGACGCCGGTCGTGGTCTCCTCGGTGCCGCCGATGACATACTCGAGAGCGTCCTGGCGATCGCCGTGGATGCGGTCGCAGAGGTCGGCGCCGTCGTCCATCGTGATCTGCGGCTTGGTGTCGATGACCGCGTCGAGGTGCTTGTAGTAGGTTTCGGTATCCTCGCCACAGCGGGCAAAAACCTCGGCGCCGTAGTACTTGACGAGCGCAGCAGCCGTATCGTCCTGGGTGGAGAGCGGGTTGCTCGCGCACAGGGCGACCTGGGCACCGCCCTCGATCATCGTACGTACGAGGTTGGCAGTCTCGGTCGTCACGTGCAGACACGCACCGACGCGGATTCCCTCGAAGGGGCGCTCCTTGGCAAAACGCTCGCGAATCTTGGCAAGCACGGGCATGTCGCGGTCGGCCCACAGGATGCGCGCGCGGCCCTCGTCGGCAAGGTTGATGTCGGTGATGTCGTAGCTCATGGGTTCCTCCTCGATGAAATGACACGCTGCACATACTATCACGGGCGGATGAAACAAGCAGTCGGGCCGAGACAAATGAACGGGCCTTTTGTCCCACTGAGGTTTACGTATCTCGCAGGTGATGGCACCCGCAGCAAACAAGACAAAATTGCCCCGGCGGCGTTTGCCTCATTTGTTAGGGTATGCTAACATTTGGGTATGAATATTGCGAGTTGGATCATACTTGCCATCGTTGTCGTATGGATTGGCATCGCCATCAAGGTCGCCTTCTTCGGTGGCTTTGGCAAAAAGGGGCGCTCGTGTCACGACGCGCACCACGATGCCAATCTGCCAAGTGACGAAGACCTCAAACTTCCGAGTGCTTGCATGGGTTGCAGCAAAGGTAGCTGCGCGGGCTGTGCAAGCGCAGCTGGCCGGCATGATGTCCCGACACCGATTATTCGCGAAAATCCGGAACCCTAGGACTAGCTGGCGAAAAACTCGAACTGTGCGCGCAAAAACAGCGCAAATCTAGGGTACCGATGCATAACACTAGCGTGATGTGCAGGAAAATGCCGAATGTCTAGGATTTGAGAACCACAGAGACTAGACATTCGCCACTTTTGCGTGCATAAGGCCGGACGGTCCTAGACATTCGCGGTTTTTGCACGCGCGCCGCATAACACCCTGCATATATGCGAATGCGACCGGAGAAGTTCGGCCGCATTCGCACGAGAGAGAGGAAGAAGAAGAGTAATTGTTCTCCATCTGGAATAGTAGTATAGCTTCTTTTTATTCTTTGTAAAGAATAATATCAAACTTTTTTCGCTGGCTTTTTGCGGATTGTGGCATTATCCATAAATCCAGATAAAGAACACGACGAGATTATCCATCCGTAGTATAATGTGTCTATCATCGACTCTCGAGGCGAGCGGAGCTCATCGTGGCCATAGGCGATCTTACCCCCTCATATGAGGATTACATCGAGGCAATCTACGACCTTGCCCTGCATGGGAGTGGCTCGGTGCGCTCCACCGACGTCGCGGATGCGCTTGGCTTTTCCAAGGCCAGTGTTGCACGTGCAACAAAGAACCTGCGTGAGATGGGCTACATCGAGCAGGAGCGCTATGGCGAAATCACCCTCACCCAGACTGGCAAGGAATATGGCGAGCATATCCTCACGCGCCATCGCGTGCTGCGTGCCTTCCTCATCGACGCGCTTGGCGTGGACGAGGAGGCGGCTAACCGCGAGGCATGCATGATGGAGCACGCCGTCAGCGAAGACACGATGGATAAGTGGATCGCCTGGTACGAGGAGAACTTCGGTCCCGTCTCTGAGACGCCCACGAGTACGCGGTTGTAGGCCTGACACAAGTCGCCGGGATGGTTTGTCTGGGTGAGCTGTCGCAAACTTTGCGACAGCTGAACTAGAGATTCCTCACCCAAAATCGCAGTCGAGCCAAATGGCATTGACGCCGTTTTTGTTGCAGAGCTTCTGGAGTTTGCGATCTAGCGTAAACAACGTTGCCCCTTCTCGGCGAGCGAGCACCAGATAGAATAGGTCATACGAAGAGTGGTCGAGCCGCAGTGACTCGGTAAGGGCCTCCGTCCACAGCGAAGCATCATCGCGAAACTCGTCCACGAGGAGCAGCGCGTCGCGTGCGCAGTCCACGGCCTGCGAAACCTCGAGGTATCCCCCGCGCACGTACTTGCTCATCACGTGAACTACCTCGGCATGCATGAACGAAGGCGCGATGACACGCTCGTCGGGGTTACGCAACATGACAAGAGCGTCGCCCAAGTCGGTGCCCATGGCAATCGCAACAGCGGCATTGGTATCGAGGACAATCATCGTGCGTCCTCCATGACTTCTGCCATGACGCGCTCGAGCTGCTCGTCGCGCTCGTCTCTAGCCTGGGCAAGCATCTCCACCGGATTGGGAAAACCGTCTTGCCGCTGCGCCTTGCGTTCGGCTGCCCGATGGAACACCTCCTCGCGCTTGGCCATGCGCAACTTCCGGGCAGAGGCGGATTCGAACGCTGTGGAAGTTGCACATCCGTATGTCTGCGCAGGCACGGTGCCATGGACTAGGCAATCGACGGCATCCACCGTTTGCTGGGCCATGCTGCGATGGTGCCGCGCGGCATACTCGCGCAGATCCTCGTAAAGGGCATCGGGGAAATCTCTTACTTGTAACGCAGGCATGAACTGCTCCTTTATCGATACTTCATACATGCATTTTACATGTAATTTAACTATATTAACAAGTTGAATTCTGCACCAAATTGTTTTAACCGTGCGTTTGATGGTCCCCAACGCAGGAAACGCCCCATGAGGGGCGCTTCCCGGAGAGAGGGAGGACATTTTGGAGCGGGTGGAGGAGCCGCTCATGAAGAAGGCTTGTCCTGAAGCCGGAGTTAGTCGTTCTATGCGGCTGCCTTTACGGCCGTGTCCACCTGCGCAGGTGCCATGGGCTTGCTGGCCGGACGAAAGAGCGCCCAGAGCAACGCCGCGATGAGCGCGATGGCGACGATGGTGCCGAGGCTGAAGATACCGGTCACGGCCCAGGCGCCAATCTGGAAGATGATCAGCGAAATCACGTAGGCGAATCCGCACTCCCAGCCGATGGCGGCCCAGAACCACTTGTTGAAGCCACCCATCTCACGCTTGATGGCACCCATGGCCGCGAAGCACGGCGCGCAGAGCAGCTGGAAGGTCATGAAGGCGAAGGCCGCGACAGGCACGAGCAGGACGGAGCCAGTCGTTGCCGCGAGCGACGCCATGTAGGCGCTGGTCCACGCGACGTTGGGATCGCTGCCGTACACCACGGCCATGGTCGAGATGACGTTCTCCTTTGCGATGAGGCCGGTGATAACGGTGGACGCACACTCCCAGTTGTTGAAGCCGAGCGGCGCGAAGATCCACGCGAAGGCATTGCCGAAGTACGCGAGGAACGAGTAGTCCATCAGATCCTCGCCGACCCACATGAACTGGCCCTCGTAGATGCCGTAACCCGACAGGAACCAGACCACGATCGTGGCGAGCAGGATGATGGTGCCCGCCTTCTTGATGAAGGCCCAGGCGCGATCCCACATGCTGCGCAGCAGGTCGACAAAGCGCGGCAGGCGATATTCGGGCAGCTCCATGACGTAGGGCGTGACCTTGCCCATGAACGGCCTGGTCTTACGCAGGATAATGCCCGAGACGATGATGGCGGCGATGCCCATGAAGTACGCCAGCGGAGCGACCCACCACACGCCACCGAAGATGGCCGTAGCGATGAGGGCGATGATCGGCAGCTTTGCCGAGCAGGGCATGAAGGTCGTGGTCATGACCGTGAGGCGACGGGCGCTTTCGGACTCGATGGTGCGCGAGGCCATGATGCCCGGCACGCCGCAACCGGTGCCGACGATCATGGGCACGAAGGTCTTGCCCGACAGGCCGAAGCGGCGGAAGAGGCGGTCGAGGATGAAGGTGACGCGGGCCATGTAGCCGCAGGCCTCGAGAATCGCCAGCAGGAAGAACAGGATCATGATCTGCGGCACGAAACCGAGCACGGCGCCGACGCCAGCGACGATGCCGTCCATGATGAGGTCGTAGAGCCAGCCGACGCAGCCGACGGCCTCGAGCGCGGTGCCGATGAGCACGGGGATGCCGGGAATCCAGATGCCGTAGGCGCTGGGATCCTCGGGCGCGGGCACGCCGACACCCTGGGTGATGACCTCGCCGGTTTCCTCATCGGTGGCTTCGCCATCGAAACTGTAGACGACGGCCTCAGCCGATCCCTCGCGACCCTCGGTAGCGATTTGCTCGTTACGGGCATCGGCAAGGGCCAGCGCCTGTTCCTCGCCCGCTTCGCCATAGTACACGAAGTAGTCGGTCTCCATGGCGGATTCCTCGTCGACGGTGGTGTACTCGGCCACGAAGCCGGAGCTGGCGACATCTTGTTCGAACGCGGCGAGTGCCGCCTGGAACTCGGGGGACTCGAAGTCGGCTTCCTCATCGGCTTCCTCGCCGATGAACGCCGCTATCGCATCGGTGTTGACGCCCGCCTCGCCGGCTTGCGTCAGGTACTCGCTGATGGCGGTTTGCGCCTCGTCGTAGGGCTCGGTCGCGGCATCGAGGGCAGACTGCGCCGTACCCTCGGTTGACACGATGGCCACGGGGTCGAGGTACCAGCCGTCGCCGAAGACGCCGTCGTTGGCCCAGTCAGTCGCATAGGTGCCGACGGTGCTGATGGAGATGTAGTAGATGAGCGTGATGACCACGACGAAGATGGGCAGCGCGAGGATGCGGTTGGTAAGCACGCTGTCGACCTTCTCGGAAATAGTCGCACCTGTGATGGCGCGCTTGTGGACGCGCTTGATGAAGCCCTCGATATAGCGATAGCGCTCGTTGGTGATGATGGCATCCGACGAGTCGTTGAAGAGGCTCTCGGCCTCGAAGATGACTTCGTCGCAGTTGACCTTGGCACCGAGCTCCTCGATAGCCTCCTTGTCACGTTCAAAGAGCTTGATGGCATAGTAGCGACGCATGTTGTCGGGGATGACGCTGGGGAGCTTGTCCTCGATCTTGGTGAGGGCGGCTTCGAGCTCGGGGGTGAAGCGGACCGGTTGCGGGACGATGCCCTCGCGAGCCGCCTTCATGGTGGTGGCAACCAGATCCTCGAGGCCGTCGCCCTTGAGCGCCGAAATCTCGACGACCGGTACCTGGAGTTGCTCGGAAAGCTCTTTGGATTTGATGGTATAGCCGCGCTTCTTGACGATATCCATTTGGTTGAGCGCAACCACCACGGGCACGTCGAACTCCATGAGCTGGGTGGTCAGGTAAAGGTTGCGCTCGAGGTTCGAGGCATCGACGATATTGACGATGACGTCGGGATGACCGTCGATCAAGTAGTTGCGGGAGATGACCTCCTCGCTCGAATACGGGGACAACGAGTAGATTCCCGGCAAGTCGACGAACTGAACGTTCCTGTCGTTCTTGAGGTGGCCGGTCTTGCGCTCCACCGTCACGCCAGGCCAGTTGCCCACGTATTGGTGATTGCCGGTGAGCTGGTTGAACAGCGTCGTCTTGCCTGAGTTGGGGTTGCCCACCAACGCAATGGTTGTTTCCATG
This sequence comes from uncultured Coriobacteriaceae bacterium, assembly GCA_900556425.1. GTDB lineage: Bacteria > Actinomycetota > Coriobacteriia > Coriobacteriales > QAMH01 > QAMH01. The sequence continues at coordinate 4,197 of USOR01000004.1, read as the reverse complement.
TCGTGCCTTTCTTCCTTTCCGTGCCTGGCACCGTGTCTCAAATCATCGGCATTTCTTCTGTTTTGACTTCGTTTTGAGACACGGTGCCGGGCACGCTGTCTCTGTTTCATTTGTTAGCATATGCTAACAGCAGTGCAAAAAGATGGGCTGGCTTAGGGGGTAGCCAGCCCATCATTGTGTCGTGTGGTTATGCCGTCTCGACCTCGATCTTGTTGAGGTCCTCCTTGCGCAGCGAAAGGTGATAGCCGCGCACGGTCAGATCGACGGGATCACCCAGCGGAGCAACCTTATCCACCCTGATTTGCGCGCCTTTGGTAATGCCCATATCCATGATGCGGCGGCGCGTGGCACCCTGGTCACGCAAGCGTACGACTGTGCAGCTCATTCCCGGCTTGATATCCGATAACGTCATGATGACCTCCGTAGTTAGCTAATGTTAACTACATATTAGACTCGACTAACTTTTTGTCAATGCATAATTCTGGATTTTTTTGCGGAATGGGACAAATGACCTGTCCATTTGTCCCATTCCGCCATATGACCGAGCAGCATCTTGTTGCACAACAAAAGCCAGCTCCGGCGAAATATAATACTTGCGCAACATTTCATGATGAATGGACTGATCTTTCCGTTCACCGTGGCATATGCGCATTGTTCGAACACCGAAGGAGAGTGCCGTGACCTCAAAGCCATCTTCGAAGATAGGCGCCTTCTTTCATCACCTTCCCAAGGCGTACAGAGCCCTCGTGACCACGTCAACGCTTCTGGTGGCGTGCTCCCTCGCGCTTTTCGTCTTTGCGGTACCTCCAGTACTGGGCGAGCAATCCGATGGGCTGTTCCAGAATCCCCTCTTTGGATCTGCAGACAACCAACCGGCCTCGGAAGCGGCAGGTGCGGGCTCGGATGCCGCGGGCGCTGCGAATACCCCTGGGGTGGCATCAGTCATCGGAGCCGGCGTCAGCGCCATCGGAGCGGCAGGCCCCGGAGGCGTGACCACCCCCGGCACAAACGCACCAGCAGATTCGGGGAGCCAGCTCACAGCCCAGGAAGCGCAGTCCAGCACCGAAGGGTATCCCTATACCCCAACTCCCGACCCCACGCCATCGCCCCAAGAAGAGTTCGTGAATGACTACAACAGCGTCAGGGACTACTACACGCAGCTTGCCACGCTCGTCGCCGACTCGCCGATATACTGGAACTACAGTCCTGGCATGGATCCTAACTGCATAAGGAACTGGATAAGCGCAAACGCTGCGATGGACGTGTGCGATGATTGCATCAGGTGGTCCGATTACTACGAGCACAAGATCCATCTGCCCGACTTCGTCGACGCAGCCAGCGAAAGTCAGCGTGCCGCCGTCACCACTGCCTGGCAGTCCCTGAATCGCGCGGCCAAACTGTTCCAGAAGTTCCTCTTCGCAGCCGACGGCTGCGATGATCCCGGTGCCCACCCCAGCTGCTTTTTGCCGATCGTCGAAGGTCATATGATCGAGGCGTCCGTGGACGGGCGCACCATTTACACGCTGGATGACCTGTATAACGTCTACCAGGCACTCAATCAGGTCTAGCCACCGTTTCGCAGAAAACCGCACCCCGCATCATGGAAAAGCCGCAGAACCATAAACCCCACGACAGTCGCGACAATGCCAGCATGCGCGTGGCACGACTGGAGGGCTTCACCGCTCCTCGCACTCTGCCTCCCGATGAGCAAGAGGCGTATAACCGGCGCTTCTCCACGATCTTCATCGATGAGAACCGCTGCAGGGAAGGTGGTCTGGGACAGGTCTTCTACGGCGAAGATACCTGGGGCAAGCCGGTAGCCGTGAAGACCATGGGCATCGAAGACGCGCGGGCAGTGTCATCCGCGCCATCCGACGACGCTGCATCCTCACCCATGCACGACATCACCAACGTGGCGTTTCGTCGCGAATACGAGACCCTGCGCACGTTGTCGGGCGTGCGAGGATTTCCGCGCCTGTACGGGTCGGGTCGTCTGGACGGCAAGAACGCCATCGTCATGGAGTGGATCGAGGGCGAGACCCTCGCCACGGCAATTCGGCATCTCTCCATTGACGATGAAAACAGGCTCTCGCCCCTGACGGTGGCGCAGCTGGGACGTGACCTCTTCGCCCTCCTCGCCCGCATGGAAATCCTCGAAGACGGCATAGTTCACCGCGACATCTCGACCTCGAACATCATGATCGACACGTCGACGCACACGCTCGATGAACAGGTGGAGTCGGGAAGCTTCGACCTGAAGCTCGTGGACTTTGGATCTGCAGTGCTTCCCGCTCGCTCGTCATCCCTCACGCAACGGTACGGAATGCCCCGTGGTGCGACGCCGGACTTTGCCCCTCCGGAAATGCTGACGGAGGACATCGCCAACGTCTCGACCATGCGCAAGAGCTCGGCGGTGGACGTCTATGCCGCGGCAAGCGTACTCTACCTGCTCTTGAGTGGACACACGCCCTTCGATCTTGGCAAGAACGAAGAGGGGGAGCGCTCGTATTACCTGGCCAAGACGGAGCGGCTGCCGCGCGGACTAAAAGGTGCGCACGCCGCCTCGACAGCGATTGACATCACCCTCGAGCACGAACCGCAGACGGCAAAGCTCGTGCGCAAAGCAGCGCAGAGAATTGGCGAGCAGCCCACGGAGAGGAAAGTGGCCGCGGCACTCTCTGCGGTCGATGGCCAGCTCGACGACGTGATCCTCGCGTGCCTTGATTCCATTCAAGAGTACCGTCCCCGCGCAACCGAGGTGCAGGAAGCCCTCGGTCAGTTTGTCGAGGCGTATGACGAAAACATCGAAAACGCCCTTGCAGAAAAGCCATTGAGTCCATGTGCTAGCAATGCCTTTGAACGTCGGGCACGTGTCGCCAGCGCGAGAAGGTCGCGGCGTTGGGACATCGGCGTGGGCATAGGTGCGGCCATCTTGCTCTTTGCCGTGAGCTTCGTGACTGCGGGCCTCGTCGACTCGAACGAGGCGACCGTCGCGCTCGGCCCGATTCGGTGGACCGGTGCCCTGAGTGGCTTGGCGATCGCAGCTCTCCTGTGGCTTCCCGCAATCACCGGAGGCATCGCGCGTATCGCGACACGCGGCAAGCCATCGGCACTCCCGTGGACTGGCGGCGGCGTGGGCGTGGGCACCTTGCTCGTGCTCGCCTTCGTACTAGGGACGGCGTTTGCCACACCAGCAACCTTCTGGCTATTGCTGTGCGCACTGGCCGTATCGGCAACGCTGTCGTGGGGCGCCCTGTCCTTTGGCATCATCATCGAGGAGGCGCGCATGATGCCGACGAAAAAAACACGGGCTAGCATGGCATCATAACGAGTTAGCAGAAAGGGTAGCCGTGGCAAGAACCACATTGACTCCGCTGGGAGCCCTGTTCTCCATCCTGAAGAAATATGGAAAGGTGAGCTACAAGGAGCTGGCCTCGCTTATCCTCTCGGAAAAGCCATTAGCAGGAGGCGTCAGTCCCGCAAGCCGTGTGAACGACCGGACCTGGGTTTCGCGCTACCTCGTGCATGCACCGATCGAGGCCGTGAAGGACGAGTACTTCGTGAGCTACGAAAAGTGCGCCCTGCGCATCATCGCCCGTCTCAAGAAGCGCAGGGGCAGCACGCTGGGAAACCGCGAAATCATGCAGATGGTCGCAGGAGAACCCGGAAAGGAGCTGGTCATCGCCCTGGAAGAGGTCGGGCAGGACACCACTCCCTATCTCAACATGCTCGCGAGGCTGAACGGAGGGGACGAATCCGGATCCGAGGAGCACGTGGAGATCGCCATGGTCCTCTTCGTGACGGCCGCCCTGAGCGCCGATGTCGCGAAGGCGACGGCTTGCGCGCTCGACTTCACCAACGAAATCCACGGGTCATCGAAGGTGACGCCGCTCATCACGCCATGCTCCCCGGACGCGGAAGACGTTGAGGCGCGATGCCACATCGACGAGCAAATGACGGACCTGGGGCTCTTGCGCGTGATGGACGGCTACGTGATGGGATCGCCGCACTGGCTCGATGCCGAGCTCGCAGAGCAATGCGAGGTGGGCGCCTTTGCGACGGGACCGGGCGACATTACCGATGTCGAGAGCGACGTCTCGGGGCACCATGCGCGCATCTGGCACGACGACGCGGGCGAGTGGTACGTCGAGGGGATGGGGTCGAAGAACGGAACCGTGCTCATCAGCGGCGCGGACC
>USOR01000003.1 GCA_900556425.1 uncultured Coriobacteriaceae bacterium | reverse complement strand
CCACCGTAAAGGAAGAAGGCAACATCGGCACCGAGGGCACGGGCAACCGCCACGAGGCGCTCATCGTGCACAGGGATGTCCACGAGTTGCGCGTACGTCTTGAGCATCGTAGCCGCATCACTCGAGCCACCACCAAGCCCGCCACCTGCCGGGATATGCTTCTCGACCTCGATGACGAGCGTGGCATCGGAAGCGGCTGCCGCGTGCCCACAAGCTTGCTCGGCCGCATCGATGGCGCGAAAGACGAGGTTATCGCGCGGGTCGAGGCCGTCGACGTCGCATGTCAACAGCACATGCGTTCCCGCCTGCGTTTGCAGCGCCCGCGCAGCAACACCAGGTTCGATGTAAACGCGCACGATATCGTGCAAATCGAGCTCCTGGAAGACGGAACGCAACGGATGGTAGCCATCGGCTGGCGGATAGGATATCGCGAGGCACAGATTGACCTTGGCGCGAGCCTCAAGCACCAACGCCTCTGAATGCGGATTGCTCATGTGCGAATATGTTAGATGGCCTCTTGCTGAAGCGCCGGGAAAAGCGGCTGCTCGTCCTCGGGGTTGGTGAGCTCGACCGTGCCCGTCAGGACATCCACGTACTGATAGGACTGACGTGCCTTGCGACCGCGCTTCTCGTCCGTCTCGACGATGAAGAGCGACTTGTGAGCTTGGGTGAGCACGCCCTCGCGCTCGATGATCTTGGAGCGCCCCATATTGGCGCGAATGCGCAGACGCCTACCCGTAAAACCGACGAGCGTCTCGTGGATGCTGTTAACGTAAGCGACCTGTCTATTGATTATTTCTTCCATGAAGAGTCCTCCTGATACAAAGGAGACATAATAATAACATGCCGCACGAGATTTTGCATGCATTATACTTACCAACACTATTTTTGTCCGCGTCAGCGGGCAATGTAAGACGTATCGTACCAAGGAGCACGTATACATGGCATTTATCGATAGCTCTGAGCTGGGGCACTGCCCAACCGCCCAGCTTCTCATCGAAAATGAAGTTCCCTCCCGCATCGCAGCAAAAGATGGCTCTGTCTTCAACTTCTCCGCTGAAGTCGCGGATTATGCGGCAACCCGTCTTGGCTGGACCACATTGGCAAGCAAGCCACCATGCGATCCGTCAGAGATAGCCATCATCGCGCAGCAGGCGCGAGGCGAAGGTCTCGATGCCGTCGTCCTCATCGGTCAGGGCGGCTCGACGCAAGCCCCGCAGACGGTCACCAAACTCTACAGCCTCGAAGTCACTGACGAGGTCCCGTTCAAGACGATGGACGCGCTCTCGCCGGTCTACGTCAATCACATCCTCGGATCGTCGGACCCGGCACGCACGCTCTATATCGTGTCGAGCAAGTCGGGAACCACGCTCGAGCCAACCGTGCTCTCTCACGTGTGCTGGAAGTACGTCTGCGCCCACCTGGGTGCCGAGCGCGCCGGCTCGCGCTTTATCGCAATCACCGACCCGGATACCGAGCTCGAGCACGTTGCCCGCAAGAATCATTGGCGTGCCATCATCCACGGCGAACCCGACGTAGGCGGCCGCTACTCGGCGCTCTCGGCCTTTGGCCTGCTCCCCATGGCAGCCATCGGCATCGACATCGAGCGTATGCTCGAGGATGCCGTCCCCATGGAGAAGCTCTGCGCCTCGGATTCACCCGAAAACCCGGCAATCTGGCTCGCGGCTTTCCTCTACGACAACCTCAAGGCCGGCCGTGACAAGTTCTCTTTGCTCATGCCGCCGAGCAAGCAGGTCTTCGGTCTCTGGGTCGAGCAGCTCGTTGCCGAGTCTCTTGGCAAGGCGGGCGTTGGCATATTGCCCAACGTCGAAGTCGACGCAGGCATCCTCTCCGACCCGCACCATGATCGCTGCGCCATCCTCTGCAACATGGATAGCGATGAGGCATTCGAGCATGCTCGCACCTGCGTGCACCCGGATATCCCCGTCTTCCGTCTGGATATCCCCGATAGCACGGCGATGACGCGCTACTTCCTCATTTGGGAGTATGCCGTCGCCTTCTGTGGTTGGCTCATGCAAATCAATCCCTTCGACCAACCCGACGTCGAGAGCACCAAGGCGGCAACACGCCAGATCCTCTACAACCAGGGCGGTCACTTCGATGTCCCGGAAGATGTCTGGGGCAAGCCCGCTTACGAAGAGTTCGAACTTGGTTCCTGCAACTACGCCGACCGCGTTTACGTGAGTTCCGCGCTTCTCGATGCATTCGACGGCTCGCATGAAAACATCGATGCAAACGCAGCGTTGCGCATGCTGTTCTGTTCGATCAAGGATGATGATTATTTCAGTCTCAACGCGTTTCTGCCCTTCAAGGGCGTCGGGCGCCGCGAGACGCTCGAGAAGGTGCGCCACCGCGCAGCTGATCGTCTCGACGTGTGTTCATGTCTCGAAATCGGCCCCCGTTATCTGCACTCCACCGGCCAGATGCACAAAGGCGGCCCCAACACGGGTGTCTTCCTTGTCGTCAGTGCCGACGAACCCTTCGACATCACGGTGCCCCATGAGGACTTTACGCTCGGTGACGTGGCAAACGCCGAGGCGCTCGGCGATTTCTCGGCGCTGGCAAGCCGTGGCCGTCGTGCCATCTACATCCATCTGAAGGATAACGACGACAAGTATCTATCATCGTTTGCCAACGATGCCTGTTCGGCTATCTCAGCTGCCTACGCCCTGCGAACGCGCTAGAGGACGGAGCCGCTCATGATGCTCTACGCGTGCGCGAGCTGCATCCTGGGATGGACGGGCATGACGGGCATCGCCCAAGCTTCCCTGCGCACACGCGGATTCGATGCTGCGCTCGGACGTGCTCTGCGTATGCTCATCGCGCTTGTGTGTGTGAGCGGCGCACTCGGTGCCTGGTTCCTGCTCGACAACGTCATCTGCTGTTTGAGCTTCTCGTTTGCATGCGCGTGCATGGCTGCGCTGCTCGTCTGCGATCTGCGTGAGCACATCCTGCCATCCGGGCTTGTCGCCACGCTACTTGCATGCGCTCTTGTCTTTCGCGTGATGGAAGGTGGCGTTACGGAAACGATTGCAATCGTGCTGCCCACGGGAACGATTGCCGCGATCGTGCTGCTGCTCAACTACCTTCGCATGCATCGTGGTGCATGCGAACTCATCGGCTCGGGTGATGTGCGCATGCTCGTGCCGCTCGCGCTTTTCTCGGGAACCGAGGGGCTTATGTGCGGTGTCTTTGCGTGCGCGCTGCTCATAGGCGTGCTCGCGCTCGTGCAACTTGCCACGGGCCGTGCGGACCGCCACTCGCATATCGCGCTTGCTCCCGGTCTTGCCGCCTGGCTCTTCGCGGGAACACTGCTTCCGCTGCTATAGCCCCCTGTCATTTCGAGCGAAGCGACCGCAGGTCGCGCAGTCGAGAAATCTCATATCGTGAAATATTTATATTAATATCCCCAGGGGTTTGCATGCATTTCGGCAGTTGCATAATCACCAACGTCAAAGGTCGAGCTAATTTCGAATGCCGTCGGCTTGCCAGTGGTCAAGTCTTTGAACATAAATCCCTCGAATCCCGCAGTTATTTTACCTGCGGAATCCCTTAGAACGCATACGAGCATAGGTCCTGTCAAAGAGTGTCCACTTTCCAGCGTGAGATCTTCCGTGAGGGTTATCTCGCCCGTAACGGTAATTCCCGATCCAAAGCTTTGTGGCTTGGCTGATAAGTTATCAAAAGTATATAAATTAGCAGGGACGGTTTGCTTTGACGCAGTCCAGTTCCTATCGTTTACCGAGAGTGATATTTCTATCGTGTCTTCTGGAATAGCATCTCCCCCGCCTGCCTGATTTGCCCAGTAGGTGGTACTGCCGGGTGTAAGACCACTGATTACCCAATCATCGCTAAATGCGATTGTTCCATCTGGGTGTTTTCCAACGACTTCAATAGTTGCATATTCTGACAAAAAGCCGTCATTAGGGTTTGTTATCTCGACAACATAGTGAACGTAGCCACTGGAAGATATCGTGTAATTGGAATCCGTGATGACCAAATCATGTGGAGTGCCGGATGCCGTCTGTGTTGTTGATGAACTGCCTTCGTTGCTAGGGCTCGTTCCTTGGGTTGCCGGTGCAGAGCAGCCGAATAGCCCCACCGCGAGTAGGACAGTCATTACAAGTACGACACCCTTTTTCATCGTTTCTCCCCACTGGCCAAGTTTGCATGATGACGAAGCATATCCGCCGGAAACGATAATTTCATTAGCACGAAGCTAAGGATGCGCTTGGAAAGCCCATGTCTGAGCAATGCGTGTCTGAGTGCCTGACACTGATTTTTCTAGTCCACGACCAAGGTAACTGCAAGATTAGCTGGACAGCGGCCTTTTGTTATGACATGCACCTTATGGAGGCGACTTAGCTTCCAGCTAATGTTTTTCATTTTTTATCTCGCTAGGCTACTCGCTGCATGTGTGAGCATATTCTCGCATGACACCCTATCGTTAAGGCTAGCAGCGTGAGGAGATTGACAGATGGATACTGATAAGCCTGAGATTGAGCAAAGAGACACCCCTGACACGCCGGGCGAAGCCACCGAGTCGAAGCCCGCAGCCCAGTCCGTCCCATCGCAATCCGATGCCAAAAACCTCCCCAAGTCGGGATTGGCAATCGCGTCCCTTGTCGTGGGCATCGTTGCCGTTGTCGTGGCTTTCCTGCCGTTTTCCATTTACCTCTCCTTGATTCTGGGTATCGTCGGCGTGGTCCTTGCCATCATCGGTATCATCGGTATTCGTAAGGGCGGCAAAAGCGGAAACGGCATGGCAATTGCGGGCTTGGTTCTCAGCATCGTCGCTATCATCCTTTACGGGGTCGTGTATTTCTCGTACGTAAACGCGGTCAATCAGACTGCCAAGGCGTTCAACAATGCGATGAACGAAACGGCAAAGATTTACAACAACTCCCAGGGCAGCAAATCCTCGAGCACTAAATCTATGGGCTCCGCAAGCTCATCAAGCAGCAGCGCGCCCAGCTCCAGTACGGAGGACAGCGCCAACAGTAGCTCCTCGACGGGCAACTCATCCGCCGACCAGTTCAATCGTGCGATGGATACCTATGACAAGGCGCTAGACTCGCTCGATAATGCACTGGATACTTACAACAAGTATCTAGGGAACTAAGGAAACGCGAGCGAACGTATGGAGCAGAAGATAACCGAGGAACTTCTTGTCGAGTTGCTGTGTTCCAAGGATCCAGACGAGTTTATTGACAATACGGATTTCGAGGACAAGAGCCTTTCCGAGTATCTTCAGGACATACTGAAGGCCAAGAATCTCAAGCGTGCCGATGTCATTCGCGCAGCCGACATCAACGAGACTCATGGCTATCAGATCTTCACGGGATCACGAGGTGCCAGCAGAGATACGGTTCTCAAGCTTGCATTTGCCTTGCAGCTAACCCTTTTCGAGACGGGACGCCTCCTGCGCAGCGCAGGCGTAAATAGCTTGTATTGCAAGAATCGTCGCGACGCCATCATTATCTTCTGCATTACCCATGGCTATTCCCTCCAAAAGACGAACGAAGAGCTTTACCGCTTCAAGGAGGAGACTTTTAGCTGATACCATGGCTTTGCTATGGAAGATCAACTCACCGGATATCTTGATGCCCTTGAGCACAACGACTGCTATCGTGTGGACGCTGTGCTCAAAGAGAGCGCCCAGGAAAGGACCGAACGCGTCTTTCTTATTGGGGTAGATGGCTCTGAGCGTGGCCCCTTCATTCGCAAGCGCATCAAGCTCGATTGTGGCCTGGGTCAAGCCTATGAGCGAATTTGGGACGTCCAGCGTGATGGCAAGAGGTTCCTGCATCTTCCCCGCATTCTGGAATGTGGGATAGTCGACGATTGTCGCATCGTAGTCACGGAACATGTTCCCGGGCAAACGCTCAAAGAGCGTGTCGCAGAGCGCGGCCCATCGCAAGAGCTCTTGCTGTCGATAGGCCCTGGGCTCTGCGAAGCAGTCATGGAGCTGCATGAAAGCTTCGATCCGCTTCTCATCCACCGAGACCTCAAACCCTCTAACGTTATGGTCTCCTCGGACGATGCCATCACACTCGTTGATTTTGGCATTGCACGCACCTTCGACCCAGACGCTGAGCGCGATACCCGACAGTTTGGTACACGCGGCTACGCTCCTCCCGAGCAATTTGGCTATGGCCAGACTGACGAACGAAGTGATGTTTTTGCGCTGGGGATGCTCTTGGGCTTTTGCGTGGCTGGCAATGATGCCGAGCGCGGTCTTGCACAACGCGAGTTTAACGACGAGCGCATTCCGCAACCCCTTCGCGCCGTACTCTGCAAGGCAATTGCTTTTGATCCCGATGACCGTTACGCCAGCGCGCGAGACCTACGCGATGCCTTTGCGCGAGCCGTCAATGAGGCACGCGGGACGTCCAAGCAAAACGATGTGCCGCTGCCACCACCAAATCCTCCAGTAGCGCCTTCATTTGCTACACCCACAGCTACGCCTCGTGCCAAAAGAGAATCACGCGTCCCCATTTGGGTTGGCATGGTGTGGAATGTCGTCATCTGCTTGGTGTGGGGGGCAGTCACGGCGATGTCTGTATACGCCATCGTCACGGCGCCGCCGCCCATGGACACGAGGCCCCTCATATACAGGCTATTTGGGTATCTCGGACTTTGCGTATGTGCTCCAGCGTTCATCGACTACTTGTTGCTGGATAAGCGCATCTTGCGGCGACATGTGCCCTTCTTCGCCCATGTGGCCGGATGGCGCGAACGCGTCTTCTGTCTCTGCGTTGCGGCTGCCATCACCATCGTGTCCTTCATGGTCACGGTCCCAATAGAAATGGCCATGCAAGGCATGTAATAAGACAACCGTCTCGAAACCAGTCAAAAGTGCCCCGGCGACTTTTGTCTTATTTGCGCTGCTCTGCCAGCAGCAAGTCAACCATGCGTCCGTAGCTCTGCGTGCCGTCTGCCTGGTCGTTTGCCTTCAGGTACGCATCGTTGGCCTGCTGGGCGAACGTGCGAAACGCCCCCTCGTACTGCGCCCAGAACTCCGCATTCTCCGTGCGATCGGCTCGCACCGCATCCGAAAGCCCAGCTGCTACCTGGCGTGCCGCGCCCTCGTCCGTGCGCGCCAGCGCTGAAATCGCATACGAGTACGCAAGCGAGTAGCCGCTGTAACGGATGAGCGCATCTCCGCTCTGTTTGCACGCAAGGTAGGCGATGAAGTTCGCCTCATCTTCACGCATGTACCCACATTGATGTGCGAGCTCATGACCCATGGTTGCGGGAATCGTGTAGAAAGGCGGCAGCGTGTTGATGTTGCTCTCCACCGTGAACGCGAAGTACATGCCCGTTATATCTCCGTATGACATGAGCTGTGAGAACAACGTGACGGGCTTGGGTTGCGAATAGACCGGACGCTCGAGTGTGGTGTATTGCTCCGCCAGTACTTTCATTTCGTCGACGCTGCGCACGGCGTATCCCGCAAAGCCGCCTCGCTCGTCAATATGCGCCTGCATATCGTCGCCGATTTCGGCACGTGCGGCATTGAGCTCGATCGTGAGTTCACCGCACAGGTCGACCAGCTCTTGCGTTGTGGATTCCCTGACGTCAAAGCCTTCGTTTTGCGCAAAGGTGTAGCGGTAATAGTTGAGTCCGCAGAGCATGGCGTACAGGAAGAACGCGATGGAGGCGATGGCAAGAAAGCTCGTGACCATGCGGTAGAGATAGCGTAGGCGCTGGCCGCTGCGCGTGACGATGTGCACGATGTAATAGATGAGCATGCATGCAATCGACACGACGGCGATGACAACGACCCACTGCGCCACCGAGAAGCTTGTGAGCGACGGCAGGTATCCCCACACGCTCGAGACCCATGGATACACGCCGCGCGAGAATATGTGCTCGCATGTATCGGGGTTCGCGCGTGCCAGCATGGTGAGCACGATCGCGATGATGCCAGCCACCACAGCCGCCGCAGCTCTCGTCGCCAGCTTGCCTTGAGGGCGTCTTTCCTCGTTGTTCTGTCTTGCGCCTGCTTCATGCTTTCATCATAGCGGATGGGATGCGATGAAAACGGGGAGTGGTCCCGCAGGTTTGTTGCGAATGTCTAGAGTTTGGGTGCGTTGCGAGTGGGTACACAGCGCGCCCGTGCGCATTTTTGACGCATGTCTAGGCTTCTCGTGCTCCTGGTGCACAAAAATGACGCATGTCTAGGCCTTGGGTTCTCCAAACAGGTGCGATTCCCTAGACATTTGCCAAATCTGCGCACGGATCTCCTGGAGATCCTAGACATCCGCGATTTTTGCGCACCAGCTTCTCGAATTTCAGCCAACAAGTCTCCAAATCCTTCAAGGGACTTGGAGACTTGCAATAAATCTACGTTGAATCTATCGAAGTACCCCGACTAAAAAAGGGAGGCCACGCATCTGCGCAGCCTCCCTTCGCTACTCGTCGCTATGTCGCTCGTGCTTTATAGCGCGGCGATGATTGCGTCGACGCTGTCCTTGGCGTCGCCTAGGAGCATGTCGGTGTTCTCGTTGTAGAACAGCGGGTTATCCACGCCGGAATAACCGGCGGAGCCCATCTTGCGCTTGGAGACGATGACCTTGCCGGCCTCCCAGACGTGCAGCACCGGCATGCCGGCGATGGGGCTGCCTGGTTCGGTCGCGGCTGACGGGTTCACGGTGTCGTTCGCGCCGATGACGAGCACGACGTCCACGTCGCCCCAGTCATCGTTGATCTCGTCCATCTCGTAGACCGCGTCGTAGGGCACCTTGGCCTCGGCGAGCAGCACGTTCATGTGGCCGGGCATGCGGCCGGCGACCGGGTGGATGCCAAACTTCACGTCCACGCCACGCTCGATAAGCTTGCGCGTGAGATCAGCCACGGGGAACTGCGCCTGAGCTACGGCCATGCCGTAGCCGGGCGTGATGACGACGCTCTTGGCGTTGCGCAGCAGTTCGGCGACTTCCTCGGGGGTCGTCTCGGTGTGCTCGCCACCTTGCGTTGCGCTACTGCCCGAAGATGCGGTGGGCGCAGAGCCAAAGCCGCCCAGGATGACCGACACGAACGAGCGGTTCATGCCCTGGCACATGATCCAGGAGAGGTACGCGCCCGACGAGCCGACGAGTGCGCCGGTAATGATGAGCAGGTCGTTACCGAGCGTGAGGCCGACCATCGCGGCAGCCCAGCCCGAGTACGAGTTGAGCATCGAGATGACGACGGGCATGTCGCCGCCACCGATGGCCATGACCAGGTGCAGGCCAAGCACGAGCGAGACGACGGTCAGGATGATGAGCGGGGTCAGGCCCGCATCGACGCCCTCGGTGTTGGCAAACCATACGATGAGCGCAATCGAGGCAATGACCATGATGAGGTTGAGGATGTTGCGACCGGGCAGCGTAAGCGGCTTGCCCGAGATGCGGGCCGCCAACTTGAGATAGGCGATGATCGAACCGGTGAAGGTGACCGCGCCGATGAAGATGGCCAGGCCGGTCTCGGCCATGTGGTAGGCGTTCTCGGCGCCGCCGGCAAGGTTGCCCGGCGTCGTGAAGAACGAGCCGAAGGCCACGAGCACGGCAGCCGCACCCACGAAGGAATGCAGCATCGCCACGAGCTGCGGCATGGCGGTCATCTGGACGGTCTTGGCGCGCCAGATGCCGATGATGGCGCCAATGATGATAGCTGCCGCCATGAAGCCGATAACGGGGCCAAGGGGCTGCGTGGACGAAACGAGCGTCACGAGTATGACGGCGACAAGAGCCAGCACCATGCCGGCGATGCCGAAGAAGTTGCCGCGCTGGGCGGTCTTTTGCTTGGAGAGTCCTGCGAGCGCAAGGATGAACAGCAGCGCTGCGACAAGATACGCGAGTGATTCGAAGTGCGCGAGAGCATCGAGAATCGTGGAGTTCATCATGATTAATCAGAGCTCCTCTCGAACATCTTGAGCATTCGGTGCGTCACCAGGAAGCCGCCGAAGATGTTGATGGAGGCTACGGCCATCGCGATGAACGCGAGAATGGTGACCACGAGGTTCGACGAGCTGATGAGCAGGATGGCGCCCACGATGATGATGCCCGAAACGGCGTTGGTCACCGACATGAGCGGGGTGTGTAGCGTGTGCGACACGCCGCCGATCACGTAGAAGCCGACGACGATGGCGAGTTCGAGCACGACGAAGTGCGAGGTCATGGACGGCGGGGCGAGCATGACCACGACCGCGCCGAGCAGTACCGCGGCGACCTTCCACCACCACTTGGCGAATGCCGACTTCTCCTTGGGTTCCTCGATGGGGGCGGCCTCGGCCGGGGCTTCCTCCTTCTTGGGGGCTGCCGAGACGCTAACTGCGGGAGGCGGCCACATGCCAACGCCATCGAGGGTGACGGTGATGCCGCGAATGACCTCGTCGTCCTCGTCGAGGACGAGCACGCCGTCTTTGCCTGGGGTTGCGAGCTTGAAGAAGTTGACGATGTTCTGGCCGAAGAGCTGCGAAGCCTGGCCTGGCAGACGACCCGGCAGGTCCGTGTAGCCGATGATGGTTACGCCGTTGTCGGTGACGACGACCTCGCCCGGCTTGGACAGCGCACAGTTGCCGCCAAGCGGGCTTGCGCCCATGTCGACGATGACGCTGCCGGGCTTCATGCCGGCGACGGCCTCCTCGGTGAGCAGCAGCGGGGCAGGACGACCTGGCACCTGTGCCGTCGTGATGACGATGTCGTTGATGGCGGCTTGGTCCTCGTAGACCTTGAGGACGCGCGCCTGCTCGTCCTCGTCGAGGGCCTTGGCGTAACCGTCCGAGCTCTCTTGCTTGACGGGAATCTCGACGAAGGTCGCGCCGAGCGACTCGACCTGGTCGGCGACGTCCGCACGCACGTCAGTTGCGGAGACTTCGGCTCCCATGGAGTTTGCCGTGCCGATCGCGGCCAGTCCTGCGACGCCGACGCCGATGACGTAGACACGGGCCGGGGGCATCTTGCCGGCAGCGGTTACCTGGCCGGTGAAGAGCCTGCCGAAGACGTTGGCCGCCTCGATGACGGCACGATAGCCGCCCACGTTGGCCATTGACGAGCGCACGTCGAGGGATTGCGAGCGCGACAGACGCGGCACCATATCCATGGCGAGCGCCGTGATGCCCATTTCCTCGAACTTGCCAATGATGTCCTTGTTCGCGCCGGGATTCATGCGGGCGATAAGCGTAGCGCCTCGCTTGATGAGAGCGAGCTCTGCATCCGGCGGAGTGTCGAGACACACGACGATGTCGGCGCCCCAGGCCTCCTCGCGGCTCACGATTTTCGCACCCGCTTCCTCGTACGCGTCATCGAAGTAGCTTGCCTTGGCGCCGGCACCGGATTCAACGGCGACGTCATAGCCAAGCTTGATGAGCTTCTTGACGCTATCTGGGGTGCCTGCGACAAGCGTCTGTTCGGGATTCGGTTCCCGAGGTATACCTATGAGCATTTTTCCTCCCCATTACGAAAAAGCCCGTTGTATGCAAGTGGGTATGGTAATGCATGTACGCGCACATATATATAGCGAAAAAGAGGGGTAAGTAAATTCAGTCGTGGGGTACGACCTCGTTCTTGGGGCATGAACGCCTCGCCTTCCCTTGCGTTTGCGCCCAGCTCGGGTAGTATTCGCTTCGTAATGAGACAGTTGCTCAGAGACGTTGTCTCATTATGAGCAGGCACCGGAAACAAATGAGACAAAACTCGCCCGGCACGATTTGTCTCATTTTGCGGGAGGACGTCATGAGCAGGAAGATCGCCATATTCGACACCACGCTGCGCGATGGCGAGCAGTCACCAGGGGCAAGCATGAATGCCCAGGAAAAGCTCGTCATCACACGGCAGCTTCTTCGTCTCAATGTCGACGTCATTGAGGCGGGCTTTCCCGTGTCGAGCCCCGGTGATTTCAAGTCCGTCCAGGATATCGCCATTACCTGCGGGGATCAGTGCATCGTCGCTGGCCTCACGCGTGCCGTCGAGCATGATATCGATGTGTGCGCCGAGGCGCTCGAGGTTGCCGCACGCCCACGTATCCACACGGGCATTGGCGTCTCGCCCGAGCATCTTCGTTACAAGTTCAAGGGCATGTCGCTCGACGAGGCCATCGATCAAGGCGTTGCCGCCGTACGTCATGCCCGCAAGTACGTCGACGATGTCGAGTTCTATGCCGAAGATGCCGGACGCGCCCCTTACGAGGATCTGGCCCGCATGCTCGAGGCCGTCATCAAGGCCGGTGCGACGGTCGTGAACATTCCCGACACCACGGGTTTCAGCGTTCCATGGGAGTTCGGCCAGCGCATCCGCTATCTCATGGAGCATGTCAATGGCATCGAGGACGTCTGCGTCTCCGTGCATTGCCACAACGACCTGGGCATGGCGACTGCGCTCTCGCTCGCGGGCGTGATGAACGGCGCCACGCAGGTCGAGTGCACCATCAACGGCCTGGGCGAGCGCGCGGGCAATACCGCCATGGAGGAAGTCGTCATGGCGATCAAGATGCACGAGGACGAGCTTGATGCTCATACGGACATCAACACGACCGAGTTCGCGCATACAAGCCGCCTCGTCTCGTCCATTACGGGTATCAACGTGCAGCCCAACAAGGCCGTGGTCGGCGCAAACGCCTTTGCTCATAGCTCGGGTATCCACCAAGATGGTGTCATCAAGAACCGCACCACCTACGAAATCATCGCGCCCGAGGACGTGGGCGTTTCGGGCAGTCAGATCGTGCTCACTGCTCGCAGCGGGCATGCTGCCTTGCGCAAGCGCCTTGAGGATTTGGGGTACGCGGGCATTCCGGACGACAAGTTCGAACAGGTTCACGCTGCGTTTCTCGAACTTGCCGATAGCAAGAAGGAAGTCTACGACGAGGACCTGCATTCGCTCATGGGCGAGCAAGACCGAAACGAAAACGCCATCTACCGTCTCGATGCCGTCCAGATTTCCTGCGGTCAGCCGCTTGTCTCGACGGCAACCGTGACCATTACCGATGAGGCTGGCGAGGTGCACACTGCTTGCGAGATCGGCTCGGGACCCATCGATGCCATGTACTCGGCCATCAACAAGATCGTTCAGGCAGAAAACGACCTCATGGAGTATTCGGTCAAGGCGGTAACGCGTGGTATTGACGCCCTGGGCGAAGTGACGGTGCGCATCATGGATCACGATGGAGCCATTTTCATCGGTCGTGGCAGCGACCGCGACATAACGGTGAGCTCGGGCAAGGCCTACGTCAACGCGCTCAATCGCATGATTGACCAGCAACGCCGCAACGCCCAACGCGCCGAGAGCGGTAGTGACGCCCCAGCGCACATCTAGCGACGGCGTCTCGAGCGGGGCCGAAGGTGCCCCCCTGTCATTTCGAGTGGAGCAGCCGAAGGCTGCGTAGTCGAGAAATCTCGGTCTTTTATTGCAACGGATGAGATTTCTCCACTCCGGCGCTGCGCGCCTCCGGTCGAAATGACAACGCCACCTTGCCATTCGAGAAAGTTTGAAAATCCGTTTATAAGTGGAAAACTCGGCATTTTCCCCTTGTGACGGCGCTTTGGTCTCCACATCGGGTGTTAATGCGCGCAAATGCGGGCAATCGTGTCTCACCAAACGGGTATGGTGGTCACCCCTGAAAAGGACAACCCAACGAGGAGATGCGAGCGCACCATGCCAGAGCTTGCCTATACATCGAGTGCTAACAATTCGGTTGAGCGCATCATGCCGCAGGATATCGATGCCGAGAAGGCCGTGCTTGCGGCCATGCTGCTCGGTCAGGACACAGAGGTCGTCGAGGAAGCGCTCATGAAGCTTTCGGCCAAGGAGTTCTACCGCCCTGCGCACCGCAAGATCTTCGAGGCCATGGAGGAGCTCTACAACAAGAACGCTCCCATCGATCAGCTTTCCCTGGCCGATCGTCTCAAGACGCGTGGAGACCTCGATGCCGTGGGCGGCAAATCTTACATCGTCGAGCTCGGCAACAACACCTATGCATTGGCCAACTGGGCTCATCACGCAGACATCGTCAAGCGCGCTGCCATGCTGCGCGACCTCATCGGTGCCGCCGTACGCATCACCGCGCTCGGTTACGATGCGCCAGACGACCTTGATGAGGTCGTCGAGACATCCGAGAAGCTTCTCTTCGATGTCACCAACAAGCGCGTTTCCACCAACTTCAAGTCCATGAGCTCGCTCGTGGTCGAGACCTTCAACGAGCTCCAGGAGCTCGCCAACACCAAGAGCCGCTACAATGGCGTGCGCACGGGCTTCAAAGACCTCGATGATCTCTTTGGCGGCCTGCGCGGTGGCGACCTCGTCATCCTCGCCGCCCGTCCTTCCGTCGGCAAGACGGCACTCGCGCTCAACATCGCGAGTCGCGCTGCCCAGCTTGGCACGTCGGTCGCCTTTTTCTCGCTCGAGATGTCAGCCACGCAGCTTGTGCAACGCGTGCTCTCGACCGAGACGCGCATCAACTCCAAGAAGATGCAAACGGGCCAGATGAGCGGCCAGGACTGGGTCACGCTCGTCAATGCGTCAGATACGCTCTCCAAGCTGCAGCTTTGGGTCGACGATACCCCGAGCGCCTCCATTCTCGAGGTGCGCGCCAAAGCGCGTCGTCAGCTGCGCAACGTCGAGCCGCAAAAGGGCCTCATCATCGTCGACTACCTGCAGCTCATGCAGCCGCAAAACACGCGTACGGAGTCCCGTCAGGTAGAGATCGCGGAGATTTCCCGTGGCCTCAAGATTCTCGCGAAGGAGATGGACATGCCCATCATCGCGCTCTCGCAGCTTTCCCGTGCTGTCGAGTCGCGTCAAGGCAAGCGTCCCATTCTCTCCGACTTGCGCGAATCCGGCGCCATCGAGCAGGACGCCGATATCGTCATGTTCCTTGACCGCTCATTGTCCGAGAAAGAGGCCGAGCAGGAGGATCGCCCGCCGCTCAACACGGCAGACGTCATCGTGGCCAAGCACCGCAATGGTCCCATCGGCACCGTGAGCCTGGCATTCCAGAGCGAGTTCACGCGCTTCGATAACCTCGCTCGCCCGGATGACAGGTACTAGGGCGGCTCTCTCGCATTCCCCTCGAA
This sequence comes from uncultured Coriobacteriaceae bacterium, assembly GCA_900556425.1. GTDB lineage: Bacteria > Actinomycetota > Coriobacteriia > Coriobacteriales > QAMH01 > QAMH01. Next base: position 6,681 of record USOR01000003.1, on the reverse strand, counting down.
TCCTCCGCGTATAGTCCTTCACATTCGATACAATGATGTTTCGCGCGAACGCGCTGAGCCTCTCATTAAGGAGAACCACATGTCAGGCACTATATTAGTTGGGACCCAGTGGGGCGACGAGGGCAAGGGCAAGGTCACAGACCTGCTTGCTTCCGATTACGATTACGTCGTCCGCTTCCAGGGCGGAAACAACGCCGGTCACACCGTCATCTACGGAGACACCAAACTCGCCTTGCACCTTATTCCATCGGGCATCATGTACGAGAGCGTGACGCCGCTCATCGGCAATGGCTGCGTTGTCGACCCCAAGGTGCTTTGCGATGAGATGGCCGGGCTCGAGGAGCAGGGCATCTCCACGGAGCGTCTCCTCATCAGCAGCAACGCGCACGTCATCATGCCCTACCATCGCGTCCTCGACGGTGCCACCGAAGCCCGTCTGGGTGCCAACAAGATTGGCACGACCAAGCGCGGCATCGGCCCGTGCTACCAGGACAAGTATGCACGCATCGGCATTCGCATCCAGGACTTGCTCGACAAGAAGATCCTGCGCGAGAAGCTCGAGACGGCACTCGCCATCAAGAACGACATCCTGCAAAACGTCTACGACATGCCCACGTTCACCGTCGATGAGATCCTGGACGAGTACCTTGGCTATGCGGACATGATTCGCAAGCATGTCGTCGACGCGAGCCAGCTGCTCAACTCCGAGCTACGCGCTGGCAAGTCGGTGCTCTTCGAGGGCGCGCAAGCCACGCAGCTCGACATCGACCACGGCACCTACCCCTTCGTCACCTCGAGCAACTGCACGGCAGGCGGCGCCATGACGGGCACGGGCGTGGGGCCCACGCGTATCGACCGCGTTCTCGGCATCGCCAAGGCGTACATGACGCGTGTCGGCAGCGGCCCGTTTCCCACGGAGCTCTTCGATGAGTACGGCAAGACTCTGGGCGAGGCTGGCCACGAGGTCGGCGTCACCACGGGACGCAAGCGTCGCTGCGGTTGGTACGACGCCGTCATCATCCGCTACGCCGCCGACGTCAACGGTCTCACCGACATCGCGCTCACCAAGCTCGACGTGCTCGGTGCCGTCGACAAGATCCAGATCTGCACGGCCTACGAGGCTGACGGCGTTGTCTACGAAAACGTCCCGAGCCAGCAGACGGCCTTCCATCATGCCAAGCCCATCTACGAGGAGATGCCCAGCTGGCAGTGCGATATCTCCGCCTGCCGCACCTACGAGGAGCTTCCGCAGGAGGCCCGCGATTACGTCGAGCGCCTCGAGGAGCTCGCGGGCGTTCCCATCAGCATCGTCACGGTTGGCCCCGATCGCGATCAGACCATCATGAGAGGATGGAACTAACATGAATATCCTGCTTTTGGGAAGCGGCGGGCGCGAGTGCGCCATCGCCACGGCGCTCGTCGAGTCGCCCAAGTGCGATCAGCTCTTCATCGCACCTGGCAACGGCGGAACGGCAGAGCTCGGCACTAACGTTGACCTCGACATTGAGGACGGTCAGGCCGTCGTCGACTTCGCCCGCGCCAATGGTTGCGAGCTCGTGGTCATCGGCCCGGAGGCCCCGCTTGTCGCCGGTGTCGCCGATGCCGTGCGCGGGGCTGGCATCGATTGCTTTGGCCCCGGTGCCGCGGGTGCGCGTCTCGAAGGCTCCAAGGATTTCTCCAAGAGTCTCATGATGAAGTACGATCTGCCCACGGCGGCCTATGGCACCTTCACGGATTGCGATTCCGCGTTGGCCTATCTCAACGAGCATGGCGCTCCCATCGTCGTCAAGGCCGACGGCTTGGCGGCGGGCAAGGGCGTTACGGTTGCGCTCACCAAGGAGGAGGCCGATGAAGCCATTTGCGAGTGCTTTGACGGTCGCTTTGGCGAGGCGGGCTCCACGGTCGTCATCGAGGAGATGATGACCGGCCCCGAGTGCTCCATGCTCGCCTTTACCGATGGCATCACCGTGCTTCCCATGGCTCCCTCGCAGGATCACAAGCGTGCCTACGAGAACGACGAGGGCCCCAATACGGGCGGCATGGGCGTGTATTCGCCGGTGCCCATCGTCACTGATGAGGAGCATGCGACCATGATCGACATCATGGAGCGTGCCGTCGCCGGTCTGCGCGAGGAGGACATCGACTATCGAGGCGTCCTCTATGGCGGTTTCATGCTTACGCCGGAAGGCCCCAAACTGCTCGAGTTCAACGCACGCTTTGGCGACCCGGAGACGCAGGTCGTCCTGCCGCGTCTCGAGACCGACCTGGTCGATGTCATGGTCGCGACTGCCCAGCAGCGCCTGAGTGAGGCCGAGCTTTCCTGGCGCCCCGAGTGGGCCGTGAGCGTCGTGCTCGCGAGCGAGGGCTACCCTGGCGATTACGAGAAGGGCCGCGAGATCACGGGCATCGACGAGGCCAACGCGTTGCCGGGCGTGCACGTCTACCATGCCGGCACCAAGGCCGTCGATGGCAAGGTCTACACCAACGGAGGCCGCGTCCTCAATGTCACCGCACTCGGTGATACCTTCGAGGCCGCGCGCGACCGCGCCTACGAGGCCTGCGACCTCATCAACTGGGACGGCAAGTTCATGCGTCGCGACATCGGCGCCCGTGCCATGAGGGGCCGCAGCGCATGGGAGAGCTAATCGAGCACTTCGAGGATCCCGCGATCAGCGAGAAGATCCTCAGTTCCGTGCGCAGCTTCGAGGGACGCCTGGTCAAGATCGATTCCGTCGACATCGAGCTGCCCAACGGGCACAAGACGCAGCACGAGGTCATTCGTCACCCTGGCGCGGTGTGCGTCATCGCGCTCGATGACCAGGGCCGTGTGCTCATCGTGCGTCAGTACCGCACGGCGCTCGAGCGCGTGACTATCGAGGTTCCCGCAGGCAAGATCGACCCCGGCGAGGATCCCGAGGACGCCGTGCGCCGCGAGCTCGCGGAGGAGACGGGCTATGCAGCAGGGCAAATCCGCCGTCTTGCCTCCATTGCCGTGGCCGTGGGGTATAGCGACGAGATCATCCATCTGTACATGGCAACCGATTTGACGCCGGGCTCGGCCCATCCGGATGATGACGAGTTCGTCGTCGCCGAGTGGGTGAGCATCGAGTCGCTCATCGACTCCGTCCTCGACGGTCGCATCGAGGACTCCAAGACCGTCATCGCGGCGCTCATATGCGATGCGCTGCGCCATAGAATGTAGAGCTCCGCAGAGAACAGGCGTCTGTGCGGTTGCACGAGTGAGGAGAAGAGATGTCCGCAGAAAAACCGCTGGTAGGAATCATTCTGGGCTCCAAATCGGATGCCCCGGATTTCGAGGGTTGCAAGGAGATGCTCGAGAAGTTCGGCGTGCCCTACGAGTTCGTCATTCACTCTGCGCATCGTAATCCCGATGATGTGCGTGACTGGGCGACAAGCGCCGAGGAGCGCGGTCTCAAGGTCATCATCGCCGGCGCTGGCAAGGCCGCAGCGCTCGGTGGTGTCGTGGCATCGCATACGCCGCTGCCCGTCATTGCCGTGCCCATGAAGACGAGCGACCTGGGCGGCATGGACTCCTTGCTCTCCACGGTGCAGATGCCCACGGGCGTACCCCTGGCCTGCGTCGCCATCAACGGCACCAAGAACGCCGCGATCCTCGCGACGGAGATTCTCGGCGTCGCGGTGCCCGAGTACCGCAAGGCCATCATCGAGTACAAACGCGAGCTCGCCGGCAAGTAGACGCGCCATCGAGAAGGGACCGCCCATGCTCGCCATCATACGTACTCGCTTCCTGCTCGTCGTCCTCTCGTTCGCCTTTGCAACGGCTATGGCGTTGCCGGGCATAACTGCGGTTCCGCAGGCGCAGGCCGTAGAGGAGCCGTTGATTGCCCAGGCCACGGTTATGGAAACGCAGTCGATGCATCGCCTATACAACCCCAATTCGGGCGAGCATTTCTACACGACGAGCGAGATCGAACGGGACTATCTTATTGGCGTTGGCTGGAATTACGAAGACCGCGGCTGGACAGCGCCTGTTTCGGGTGATCCCGTCTACCGTCTCTATAATTCGTATGCGGGCGAGCATCACTACACCCTCGAATCGTACGAACGCGATTTTCTTGTTGAGATAGGCTGGAGCGATGAGGGCATTGGCTGGTATTCCGATGTGAACGAGGCTGTACCGCTTTACCGCGTTTACAACCCAAATGCATTCTCGAACAATCACCATTACACGACAAGCCCGGTCGAGCGTGATTACCTATTGGATCTCGGGTGGTTTGACGAAGGAGAGGGGTGGTATGGTGTCAATCCAGATAATCCGCCCGTACAGTACGATTACGAGATCAAAGAGCTCAGCGCTTTTGGCGCGTATACCGATTCCGATATCGCGCTCTACGTCAGGACCGACAATCCCGAGGACAACTTCTCCATTGCCTGCGATACGGCGCATGTGAATGGTGTATCGACCGCATACTACGACGACGTGCACATCAGGGATACGGACAATGTTCGCTATCAAATGCAGCCTTTGGCAAGTGGCAATGGGTATATCGCGGTCATAAATGTTGAGGATCCGGGTACGCATGAGTTCTATGTGAAAGAGTGGGCGAAGAACGCCGACGGAACCGAGAACTTCAACAAGAGCTATAGACGCGGCAAATCGCTTACGCTCACGGTAAATGATTACGAGTCGTACCAGGATATGTGGATGGAGGACATGATACGCAAGTATTGCAGCGAGCCGGGCATGACGCAGCTTGATAAGATGTCGGCGCTCTGCATCGCCTTCGAGGGAGGAACCTTCGCTTACACGACAGAGTTCAAAGAGAAGTATCCCAATGCCAAGTGCTTCGAAGACACACCTCTGTTCAAGTACAGGCCCAACGACATGTATAAGGAAGATGGCGGTTATCTTAACTTTGTTAGGCAGGAGGCGCCTTATTTCGTGACCCATTGCTGGGACTCGTATGTCTCGCCGGCCGTTCTCTACAAATTTGCAGAGAAACTTGGCTTCACCGATATCGAGAACCTGTATGGGAAGTATCCATATGGTTCGGATGGTTGGACGCAGTATCATTGGTACGTACAGATTAATTACGAGGGGAATCAATATCTTTTCGGCGCGTGTCCCCCCTCCAGCACTAATTACGTGCGTGATATCGATTATCTGAACATCTAGTATCGGGTGTCAATAAAAGCTACCAGACAAAAGTTGCCGTGACAATTTTGCATCAAGGTCGTCGGCCACTAATCGCGAAATCCGTCGCGCCGCTCTCCATCGGCTGGCGCGACGAAGGTGTTGGCTAGCCCATCGCACATCATCCGCGATCGAGCATGAACTCGCGGAAAAACGGCATATCAAAACCGACAACGCCACGACGACGCTCACCGATGATACCGGTTTCCAGAAGCCGCCGCCTGTACTGGGCAACCTGTGAAGATGACCATTGTAGTCGGCTCGTTATGTCTGCAATCGTACTTTCCTCGGAGTCTTCGAGCATGGCTTCGAGAAAGAGGATATCGCTTGGCGAAAGTTCGCGGTAGGTTGCCTCGAAGATGCGTGTGCGCATGTCCTCTCGCGCAAGGAACACGCCGCGCTCGAAGTCTTCCGAGGTTATATCCGCCTTTTCGGGGTGCTCCTCCCATGCGCGAAAGCCGATGAGCTGCAGCATGAACGGAAAGCCCCCGATGGCCTGCACGGCTGGTTTCAGGTTTGCGCCCGAGGAGCTTCTGCCACCTTCTTCGATTGTCTTACGCAGTGCATCCTCTATCTCGAAATCCTCGATGCGGCCGAGGTGCACCATCTCGGCACGGCGCAGGAACGAGACGGTCTTGTTGCTGATGAGTGATGAGACGTTGCCGGGGAGGCCGGCCATGAGAAGAGCGACCTTGCGGTTTTCACGTACGAAATGCTGGTAGATTGCCGCAAGCTGCACCATTTCGTCGAGGGTTGGGTCGAGCTCATCTACGGTTATCAGCAAGCCCGAGCCGTGCGATTCGAGAAGGTCAAGAATGTCTTCCATTCGGGAGCGCCAATTGTTTATCTCGCTGTCGACGTGCTCGATCTCGATGTCGATGATCTGTGGTATGCCCACGCTACTGATATGCGACCGAGTGGGTGCGTCAAGAAGATGCGCTGCGCCCCTGCGTGCACGCACCTCAATGTCATCAAGCATGCCTGCCATGGCCGTGACACTTGCGGGTATCCATCCTGCTTGGGCGGCACGGTCTGACAGAATGGCAAGTAGCGTCGTCTTGCCCGTTCCACGAGCGCCGGAGATGATGGTCGTAAGTTCTGGTCGCCGCCGACTCGCCTCGAATGCTCGTGTTATGCGGTCTATGATGGCGGATCGTCCTGCAAGTCGTGTAGGAACTTCGCCAAATGAGGGAGTGAAAGGATTTTCCAGGGTGCACATAGTCAACCTCTAAGTAGTTCTAAGTTCTTCTAAGTTCTTCTAACCAACAAGGTCAACTTGCTATCCTCGGCATCCTTTTCCTTCATGTCCTCTTCACATCCACAGGTGCTCTACCTTTGGTTTCACAGATTCTTCACATTTCCTTGCGTCTTTGTCGGGGCTTCGGCTAGGGTTTTAAGCCGTTGCAACGCGAAATGATGCACATTCGAACTACGAACACGGAAAGAGTCATGAACACAAACGTAGCAAGATCGCTGGCTGCATTCGGAGTGGCGGGCGCGCTCAT
>USOR01000002.1 GCA_900556425.1 uncultured Coriobacteriaceae bacterium | reverse complement strand
GACCCCATTCCAGGGAAGGTTGGATGCATCCTGCGTCACTATAGTATTAGTGGCCCCCGGATCCGCACCAATCGTGATGGTACCGTTAGTATAAATCCAGTAGACGCTGTCGTTTCCATCGAAGCGACCGGAGCGCATGGACGGATCCCAGATATATGTGAAGGAACCTGTAGCATCTCCCTCAATCGAAGAGGAGACGGGATAGCGCGCGGCGAGGTTTTCACTGGAACCAAACCAAGCGCTGTCTTCGGTGGCCCAAGAACCATTTGCCGTTCCATGCTCGATGAGAGTTTCTATACCGGAACCTGTAAGAATCACGTCGCCACTCAAGAGGAGACGGCGGAGCGACGAGTTGCCGGAGAACATGTTGTCGCGGGGAGCGGTCGGCTGCATGACCCAACCCGTGAGGTTCATGCTCGTGACTCCAGCATCCATGAAGAGGAACGCGAAGCTCGTCGCAAACTCAACATTCATTCCCGTGCCATCGAAGTTGGTCATCGAAACGTAGCTCTTGAACCAGTTCTCGAAATTCACGGGAGCGATTCCATTGCGCGTAACAACGGAACGAACGGCAAACGATCCGGTGGGGACCGCTCCCGTGGTAAGCCAGGGAACATTTGTCGCCGACTCGGTCACCTTCTTGTCGGCGGCTCCGATTGCGTTGCCGCGCGAGTCAACGGAGTCGGCACCAATGGTAAGAATGCCATCGGAAGTTCCGCTGAACATCCACCAAGCATTGTCATTCTCGAAGCGGCCACCGATCTGATTCGGATGCCACGTATATATTAGTGCGCCCGAAGCACTCGAGGGGCGTTGGGCAGCTGTCTTGGTGGCGGAATAACGAGTGGCAAGATTGCCCGTCGTGCCAAACCACACGCCATCCGAGCAGTCCCAGGTTCCAGCCCTTGGTTCGCGCTTCGAGAACGAATCGGTAAGTCCGGTACCTGTGAGAATTACGGTCTCCGTTACGGTGAGGGTAGTAAGCGTCGTGCAGTTCGTGAACATGTTGTCACGAGGAGCACTTGCGACCGCATCCATGTTCCAACCGGAGATGTCGATTGCGGAGAGGAAGGTGTCGCCGCGGAAAAGCGAATCGAACGAAGTGCAGTGGGAGACGTCGATTCCCGTACCGTCGAAGCTGATGAGATTTGCGTAGTTTGCAAACCAGGATGCGAGAGTGGTCGGCGCGATGTTTCCGAAAGTCGTGATTGCCTTGATGGCGGCAGCCCCAACCGAAGGAAGTCAGGGAAGCTGCTCGGCCGTTTCGTCGACGGACTTATCAACGGCACCTGTTGCATCGATGGTCAGCGTGCTCGAGGTCTTGTCGAAGGACCAGAGCACATTCGCGTTGGATGCGAAGCCGGACTCATAGTAGAAATTGTAAGCATGAATTCCGGAAGGCGCGCCGGATCCAGAGTAGCGACTCACGAGATTGGCAGTCGTTCCGGACCATGCATCCGACTTCCACGTGCCGGCGTTGTCGCCACGGCTTGCCGTGTTACCCAAACCGGTACCATTAAGATTCACATTCGGATTGAGGGTTATCTTCTCAATCGCTCCCATGTTCGAAAGCATGTTGGTTTTGGTAGCCGATCCGACAGTCCAGTTCGTAAAATCGAGTTCCTTCAGATTTGAGCAACCTACAAACATATTCATGAAGGTTGTTGCCTTGGAAGTGTTCCACGATCCAATACCCTGAACAGTTTCAAGATTTGTGCAACCATTAAACATGTTTGCGAAGGTGGTCACATTTGACGTGTTCAATGAATCCGCTTGGAATGAGACGAGTGATGTGTATCCGCTAAACCAATTGGATAGGTTTGTGGGCGCAATGGGGCCCGTGATTATGACCTGGAATATGTCGGTCGTTGTAAACGAGCTCTTCCAGGGAAGCGAAGACCCGTACTCAGTGACAGCCATATCGCCGTTATCGAGCACGGGATGGATGTTGAGCGTCATGGTTCGCGTATCGACGCTCCACGAAATATTCGAGTTGCTGGCAAAGAATCCGCTGTTGTCAGCCTGAGGGCTAATAGACGAACTCGCCGCCAGAAGCGGTGAGTCCAAAGCGTCCTGCATGATCTGATCAACGCCGTCTAGGCCCGATGATGATTCGTCCGGCTTGAACAAATCGCGTACTGGGCCGTAGACCTCCCCTGACGTTTCCGTCGGCACCGCATTTTCTGCTGGTGCCGTTTGTTCAGGGGCAGATTCCGAGCGAGCACTCTCAGCGGGAAGGGCGACTGCCTCGGGGGCTGCCTTGGGGGCAGCTGCAGGAGTAGTCACCGCCGCGGATCCGGCCGAAGCCGGCATGGGGATTGCGGCTGCCGCGGATCGCGGAGCAGCCACGGGCTCTGCAGCGCTGGAAGAAGCCGCCACGGGCTGCGGTGCCGCAGCCGGAGCCATGACGACGACGGAGCCATTGGAGCCGGCACCCGCCGAAGCGATGTTCTCGGAGTTGTAGGAATTCTCGTCAGCGAGAGCAGGGGTGGCGAACGACGTAAGTACTAATATCGCGCCCGCGAAAAAAACAAGGCAAAGCGTGACGAGGGCGCGAAGAGCCCTTCGCTGCATGTCGCTGCGAGGCAGGTCCATGTATGTCCGCTTTGTGCTCAATACAACTCCTGAACGGGGGTTATGAAAAACACATCGAGGTGGAACGGAAGGGAAACAAGGGGTAGAACGGCTAGGGACGTTTGAGAAGGATGATTTGGATTGAAAAAACGCGGTAGACGTGGTGTTTTGGGATTCGAATTGTACTTCCCTCAAGTAAAAAACGCCTGCGTAACCAGCCGTTTTGCCCAGTATCGTTTGCGAACGGTAGGTTATTTCGGGCGGATGACAGTGATTTTCCCCATCGTGTCCATTTTTTCTCGACACGTCTCCACAATTTCTTGAGAAGTGAGTCTGCTAGGTGTCAAAGTCCATTATTTCCCGAAATGATATTTGAGCGTTCGTTCGATGTATCGTTTCGAGGCGAATTTTCGACTCGGAGTCATTTTCATGAAATTATTCCGTATTACATATAAAGATTTATCATAAAACGTGATTAAGATTCCGACGACCGATCCCTGTGGAAAACTTCGCATCTCGACGCGGAATTTTTATCTAGGATTTGGATAAATCTTTATCGCGATTTAAGATAACTCAACAGGCACGTTCTGCGTGCGATTTTCTCCAGATTCTTTATCTGTTCTCGGTATAATTTTATAGGCTTCAATTTCTCGGACTGATATACAGAAAATGTCTCTGATTTCATACATTTTTGAGGCGTTTCTTGAGCAGCCTTTCGGCTTTCCCCTCCCCCGTGCTCTTTCTGCACTCGTACCCCCTTAATCGCTCCGCGCGATAATTCCGCGCCACCCTCCGCGCCCAGGCGCGGAACCCTCGATCGAGGTTTCTCGACTCCGGCGCTTCGCGCCTCCGCTCGAAACGAAAAGAGGGCGCACCCCCTTCGATCGAAATGACCCTCGAGGGTCTGTCCCCTTATTACTAGGGGTCTGTCCCCTTATTGCCATGAGATATCGTTGAACAGGTCATATGCATATTTGTTCATATAACATTTGCTCATTTGTGATATGTGAATGAATAGGTTCTCCCATGCAACGAGGGCTTTTCCGAGAACCGCCGCATGCCTCCTCGGACCCCTGCTTGCGAGGTGCATCTTCAGGGTGATGATCGTGCGTCCCAGCGCTTCCCCACACCCCCTCATTCGCTCTCGAGCATGTTGCAAATCGAGGCGCGGACGCAACGCGGAAGTGTTCGTCTGGCGCCTCGATTTTTGGGGGTTCCGCGCTTTGTTCCGCGCCTCCGAAACGAGTCTTCCGAGCCTCACCTTGCGCCACGATTTTGAAGGCTCCGGATTGACTCCGTTCTTTGTCTGGTCACTCCTCCGGATTTGAGGATGTTAGCTCCGATTCGAGACCAGAATCGGTCCGATTTTGATCCAAAATCGCTCTTGTTTCGCTCGCCAAAGTGTCCTTCTTACTGGTACCTGCTCCTGCGTCAAATTGAGGCTGGATTTGCATGTGAAAAGAGAGTTTTCCACAACACCTTTTAGACGCAGATTTCTCCCCAAACAGAGCCTGGTTTCTCCTGTTTTTCACCCCTCTTTTTCCTCCTGGAACGACCCTCGAAATATGCTCGGGTTCGTTCACATGAAGCCAAAACCACCCCTCGTAGGCCATGCAGCGGTATCATGTGGGCTGCACAGGCCCGTACCTTCCGGAGCATACGCATGGCATATTTCGACAAAACCGCAGGTGAACAGCCTGTGACACAAGTCAGCGAGGCAGAGCGCATCGTCAGGCTCATGCTCTTCATACGCGAAAACGGTCCGATTGACCTCGCTGGCATACGGCGCGCCCTTCCTTATGAATATGGCAAAGCCGCCGGTAGCGAGGATTCCACACGCCGTCGTTTCGAGCGTGACAAGAAGACGCTGCAGGACAGTGGTGTCTTCCTTACCGTTGACGACCGGCAGCGATACGCGCTTGACGCCGCCAGAACGCTTGCCGCACCCCTCGTCCTCACAAAACCGCAGGTCAGCCTTCTGCGTTTGCTTTGCGGGGCCTTGCTGGACGACGAGGACTACCCGTTCAAGGAGGAGCTGCGCATGGTGCTCGTCAAGCTTGGCGACGAGCTTGAGATTCCCGACATGCTTCCTCAACTCACCGATGGGAGCAGCAGCGCTCCATCACGCAACCCGCAGGGGTTTGCCAAGGTCAAGAAGGCCATCACGACGCGCAAGCGTCTCAGTTTCGCGTACACGAACACTGCGGGAACACAATCGCAACGTACGGTCGAACCCCTGGGCTGCTTCTTTCTAAAAGGTTCCTGCTACGTTGCCGCATATGACCCCGGCATTGACTCTGACCGGCTGTTTCGCCTCGATCGCATGAGCAAGTTGCGCGTCAACGGCACTAATCCCAAGTCCCCTGACTTCGAGGAACGCCCCTTTGACGCCACCGACTTCTACGGCTTGCCCTTCCAGTTCGGGGACGATCGGTTTATGGCCCGCATTCGCGTCGAAGAGCCTGCATTGCAGACGTTTTCCCAGCTCACAATGGGTATTGGCACGCTCGAGCAGGACAATGACGACCATGCCATGTGGACAGTGAACTGCCGCAACGCACACGCCCTGGCCCAGTGGTGCATCGAAAATGGCCCCGGTTTACATATCGAAGAGCCAGAATCCGCACGTCAGACGTATATCGACGGCCTCAAGGCCTACCTCAGCGCCGCCCGCGAGGAGGTGCACCATGAAGGATAAGCAGCTGCTCCTTGCAATCATGGCCCAGCTCGAGCGCGAGAAAATCGTGTCGATTCCCCAGCTTGCGGTGCTTCTCGGCGTCGACGAGCAGAGCATTTATGATGCGCTCGAGACCCTCGTCTTCGCCTATGACGCAGCATCAATACGCCTTGACCTGCACGATTCGTACGCGACGCTCCAAACCTACGGCACCGATCGCCTCCTGCGACTGACCGCGCCCGAGGCTGACGCCCTCGTCGATGCGCTCACGGCGGCGGGCTTTTCGCCCGATGATGAGCTTGTGACCGCGCTCCTGCGCACCAAAACCGTGCTGGGAGGCCCTGAGAGCGCTTCTAAGCCCCGTTTGAGGGTCGTGACGGAGTCCGCATACCCGGATGTTGCTCAAACGCTTGCAGCGGCCTGTGAGGACCTCGAACACCACATCCTTGAGATTAGCTACCGTGGCACGGATGACGAAACGCCGCTGACCAGGCACGTTGAACCCCTGCGCATCTTCTCGGAAGACAGCCATCGCTACCTGCAGGCATATTGCCGCACGTCAGAAGGCTGGCGCTCGTTCAGAATCGACCGCATCTCGCATGCGCAAGCGCTCGACGAGTGCTTTTCTCCCCGCTCAGACGCTCCTCGTCCCTCCATCGCCCTCGATGCGAACTCACGTGCGCAGCTGCTGCTCAGCGCGGATTGCCCGCTACCCGCTTGGCGCAACCTCAAGGTCACGGCCACGAACGCCGACGGTTCGTGCACGGTGAGCATTCCCTGGACAGGCAGCTCCTGGCTACCCAAACACGTCGTCGCGCTCATGGGCAAGGCGCTTGTGCTCAAGCCACAGTCACTTGTTGACGCCTGCAAGGAATACGCGGAAAAGCTCCTTCAAGCGGGAAGTATGCACGATCTCTCAGATGAGTAAACGCCTATTTGATGGGCACGCCGGCGCCGAAGAGCAGCTCGCGCTCCTCGCCCGGCAGGCAGGCGCGCGCATCATCGCGCACGCCGTTTACGCCGATGAAGAACTGCCTCATCATCGCAACCATCATGTAGCGGCCCTTCGGGGTCAGCGTGATCTGCTCGTCGTCATCGATATCGATGGCACCGCTCGCCTTGAAAAACGCGTATTCCGCAGGTAGACCAGCCGCAACGCTGCAACCGAAGTCCCGCTCCCACGCTTTCTTGTCGAGACGCAGGCCGAAGAGCTGCATCATGAAGCGGTAGCGCATGTGGTCGCGCTTGCTGAAGGTCGTCATGCGCGAAACGGACAGCCTACCGGCCTCGATACGCTCGTCGTACTCCCTGATGCTGAACGTGTTCACGAACAACTTGCTGTCGAGGAAACTCATGCCACCACTGCCGAGAGCGGGGTATTCCTCGTAATCGATGATGTACTCGTCAATCATGGAGCTTGCGGCGTCGTTGAAGGTCCAGGCGTCGCCAAAGGTGAAAGCAGGATTATCGCCCCCGGTCAGAGCCTCGCAAATGATGTCGTAAAACGCCTTTTCACGGGCGTAGTCCACTTTGCCCACGGTCGCTGCCAGCGACTTCTCGACAGCCGGAGAGGCCATCAGGGGGTAGAACGTGGCCTGGTTTGTATGCGATTCGAGGATAGCTGCGACGTCATTGATGAGCATTTCCTCGTTCTGAGCCGGAAAATTGAAGATCATATCGACATTCAGCGATTTGAACACATTTGCATCTGCAACATCGATGATTCTGTTGAGGATTTGCTCCGCACTTCCGTACTTGTCATACCTGTCCATTTGTTTAAGTAAACCATCGTCGAAACTTTGGACGCCTACGGACAGCCTCTGCACGACCCCGTCGAGTTTTTCAATGTACTCGGGAAGCAAATGATTGGGATTCGTCTCGCTCGACACGTCGGTAATCGAGAACATGTCGCGCGCCTTGTTGATGGTCGCAACGAGCTCGTCGATGAGAATCGTCGGCGTGCCACCACCTACATACAGCGAGTCGAAGTCGTACCCGAGGCGCGCGACCATGTCCATCTCGGTGCGCAGATTCTCGAAGTACTTGCGGGCCTTACCCTCTTCAAACGGGAACCTGTTAAAAGAGCAGTAGGGGCACAGGCGCTCGCAGAAGGGGATGTGCATGTACAGCATGTAGCGCTTGCCTGGCTTGGGCGCCGGCAGCGTCTGGTGTGCCTCGTCGAGCGGTTTGAGGTTCAGGTAATGGCCGTTCATCGTGCGTACGGCCTGTGAGAGCACGCGTTCGGTAAACACGGGTCACCTCGCCTAACGTAAAAAGATAAAGCTGACAATCGAGAAGATGACAAGGAAGACGACGATGAAGAGCCCGACATAACAGCCCTTGTTGCCTTCGGCGGCAGCATAGGCCATGTTCTCGGTCATCGTACGCCTGGTCTTGTAATATGCCCTCCCCTTCTCGAGCTTGGGCAGTTTCTGCAGCTTGATTTCGTCGCTTTGCCCGGCGTTTTCGATGAGGTGATCGACCTCCTTGGGCGAAAGGTCGATGACAGGGCGCTCGCCTTTGGCCATATGCTTGACGAGCATGCCGATAAATGGATCGATAGCGGTGGCGACATCGGGTTGGTAGCAAATGACCGCAACCTCAACTTGGGTAACGTCACTGATCTTGTCGATGATGACCGCACTCGCAAAGGACCGGCAAATCCAGCCCTCGTCGAGAAGCTTGCTTACCCTGTTGAAGACCTTGTCCGGCAGAAAACCCATCGCCACGTCACCACGGCTCAACAGGATGCGCGGTACTTCCTTGCCCTTCTCGGTAACATGAATCTCCTTGGTCACCGTGAGCTCGGCAGCAATGACAACGGCGTTTGGGTTTACGATAACGCACGAATCACCACTTGCCTCGTCAAGGCGACAGTATGTTGCGTAGTAGATTTCGGGTTCAGACATGCTCGTCCTCCAGTCGACTGCTGGCAAGTATACCGATTTGACCGCGTGTTTTGTCTCTACAACATGATAGGCTTTGAACATGGTTGTTTCACGTGAAATACGACTAAACGAATTCCTCATTGCGGGTACGGATGACGATATCTCCAACATGTACCGGCAGCTCCCCGAGCGCGCTCGTGAGCTACAGTTCGGCCTCATCGAGGACGAGGTCGTCGTGGTCGACACCGAGACCACGGGGCTCAATCCCTCCAGCTGCTCGTTGCTCGAAATCGCCGCCATCCGCATGCGCGGGTGCGAGACCGTCGGCACGTTCCAGACCTTCGTAGACCCGGGACGCGCCATTCCAGCCGAAATCACCGAGCTCACGGGCATCACCCAGGCAGACATCGCCGGTGCTCCTACCCCGCGCGAAGCCGTCGAGGCGCTCGCCGAGTTTGCGGGCAACTGCAACCTCGTCGCGCACAATGCGAGCTTCGACCAGCAGTTCATCATGCGCCAGGCCAATCCTGGCGAGCTTCCCGGGCAATGGATCGACACGCTCTCGCTGTCGCAAATCGTCTTGCCACGCCTCAAATCGCATCGGCTTCTCGATCTTGCTGCCGCATTCGGCCTGTCAACGCCCACCCACCGCGCGATGGACGACACCGTTGCGCTCGGCGCCCTGTGGCGCATACTCCTCGCAGGCATCCAGGCGATGACCCCTGGTCTTGCGGCCCGCATCGCGGAGCTTTCGCCACAGACCGACTGGCCGTTGCGCCCCTACTTCGTGCAGGCCGCCCTTGAGCATCCTGGCGTCGACTTCTCGCTACGACGCAACCGTACCGAACGCACGCAGGGCACGTCGCTACCCCCACGTCCCGATGCCGACGACATCCCGCTCTCGTTCTGTGACGAGAATCGTATCGATGAGGCCTTCTCCCCCACCGGCGCTCTGGGGTCGATGTACCCCGACTACGAGGAGCGCCAAGAGCAGCTCGGCATGGCACATGAGGTCGCCGCGTGCCTGCGCGAGGGCGACATTCGCGTCATCGAGGCAGGTACGGGCGTTGGAAAGTCAATGGCCTACCTGGTACCTGTCGCTTTTGGTGCTCGCGAGAACAAGGTCACCATGGGGGTCGCGACAAAGACCAACGCCCTCATGGACCAGCTCGTCTACCACGAGCTGCCGCGCCTCAACAGCGTGCTCGGACAAGACCTCTCCTATATCGCGCTCAAGGGCTACGACCACTACCTCTGCCTGCGCAAGCTCGAGCACATGGCACGCGCAGACCAAGGCGACAACTGCGACGTCATCAGCATGATCGCCACACTCCTCGACTTCACGGCGCAAACGAGCCACGGTGATCTCGACGCGCTAAATATTAGTTGGGTGCGCTTACCACGCGGCGATATCCAGGCAAACGCCAACGACTGCCTCAAGAAGCGCTGCCCGTACTTCCCGCGACGTTGCTTCCTGCACGGGGCGCGTCGCGCTGCCACCAGCGCCGATATCGTCGTCACCAACCACGCGCTGCTATTCCGCGACATGCAGGCCGACAACGGCATCCTGCCCCCCATCAGGCACTGGATCATCGACGAGGCACATGGTGTCGAGGGCGAGGCGCGTCGCCAGCTCTCAAGCTCGATTACCTCGCGCGAGCTCGAGACCACGCTGGGCCATCTCTCAAACCCGAAGAGCGGCATCATGGCGCGCGTGCGCAAGCGTGCCGACAAGCTCGAGGGCGGCGATATGCTCTACGGCGTAACGGCCGACATCGAAAACCGTATCGGCCAGATTCAACTGGTGGCTGCAGAGTTCTTCACGGCACTTACCGAGCTCCCCTCCCCCAACGCGCGTGACAGGGGCAGCTACAACATTGTCACCGTTTGGATTAGCGACGAGATGCGGCAAGGGCACACCTGGTGCGAGCTTTGCGTGCCGGGCACCAAGCTCGCCGATTTGCTCTGGGGTCTCAACGGACGTCTTGCCGACCTCATCTCCATGCTCGAGCAGTTCGAGGGTGAGTTCGTCAACCAGCTCGCCGAGCTCTCGGGCATCACGGCCAACGTCAAAGGCGCCGTCGATGCCCTGCGCCTCATCCTCGACGGCACGGACGAGCGCTACGTCACATCGCTGCAGATCGACCGTAACCCGCGCTACCCCATGCAGGCCCTCGAGGCCATGCGCCTCGACATCGGCGAGTCCCTGGCCACCGACCTCTACCCGCAAACCCGCAGCCTCGTCTTCACCTCGGCCACCCTCGCCACCGCCGAGCGCGAGCCCTTCGCGCACTTCCTGCGTGCAACGGGGCTCGATCGCGTGACGGACAAGCCCGTCCACACGAGCATCTTCGCGTCAGGGTACGATTACGACCACAACATGTCCGTGCTGCTGCCAAGCGACATGCCCGAGCCCAACGCGCCGGATTACCACGAGGCCTTCGCGCAACTGCTCTATGAGGTCCATGTTGCAATGGGCGGCTCGGTGCTCACGCTCTTCACCAACCGCCGCGAGATGGAGAGCTTCTATCGTGAACTCAAGCCGCGGCTCGCCAACGAGGGCATCGATCTCATCGCGCAGACGCGTGGCACGAGTACGAAGTCGTTGC
The DNA here is from genome assembly GCA_900556425.1 of uncultured Coriobacteriaceae bacterium. Lineage (GTDB taxonomy): Bacteria > Actinomycetota > Coriobacteriia > Coriobacteriales > QAMH01 > QAMH01. The sequence goes on along the minus strand of USOR01000002.1, from coordinate 11,990 downwards.
GTGACAGGTTCCTGTCAGACAGGAGCCTGTCTATGTTCGCGCTCAAATCCTTCTGGGAGGGCTTCGACGCTCCGGGTGACACCCTGCGTTGCGTCATCATCGCGCGCCTTCCCTTCAGCCGTCCCGACGACCCCATCGCCCGTGAGCGCGAGGCGCGTGATGGCCGCGCGGCCTGGGGACGCTATTCACTGCCCGAGGCCGTAATGGACCTCAAGCAGGCAGCTGGCCGTCTCATCCGCAACTCGACAGACAGCGGCTGGCTTGTGCTCGCAGACGCGCGCCTGCAGACCAAGAACTACGCGAAGTCCTTCCTGCGTGCCATGCCGACGCAGGATATCCGAACCCTTACTATTAGTGAGATTGCGCGTCTCATGGAGACGCAGGAACCAGGCAGCGTCTAAAACCGCTGGTAGGAGCTAGTCCTTGCCGCCGCTGTGCGTGACGAAGTCCTCGGGGTTGATGTGCTCGATGAACTTGTCGAATTCCTCGAGCTCGATTTGCTCGTCCTGACCAGGCGTAAGCGCGCGCGGGCAAGCGGCAGATCGCATGACGTCTTCCTCGACGAACAGCGGCGCATTTGCGCGAGCGGCCAGGGCGATTGCATCGCTCGGACGTGCATCGACGCGCGTAAACATCCCGTTTGCACAACGCAAATATATGGTGGCGTAGAAGGTCGTCCCCTCGACGCGGTCGATGACGACGCGGCTGATGTTGCCGCCGAGCGAGCCGACCAAATCGATGGTGAGCGCGTGCGTGATGGGTCTCTCCGTCGCATTGCCCTCAAGAGCTGCGGCGATGGCCGTTGCCTCCATGGTGCCAATCCAGATGGGAAGCACAAGATCCTCGGGGATGTCTTCGCGATGCTCCGCAACACGCAGCGTGATGATGGAGGGCATGGGAAGGAGGCCGATTACCAGCGATTCGACATTTACGAGTACCATTGCGCACCTCCCTTCGGGCATAACCTCATTATAGACAACTTACCGCAGTAACCATAACCGTTCGCCCGACCCTCCACAAGAAACTTGGACGGCGCGTGGTCGTTTCGTTTCCACGCCGTCATCTCGACAAATGTGCCTGGCACGTTGTCTCAAAAGCTCGCCACATCTCGTCACTTGACTCATTTATGAGACAGCGTGCCAGGCACGCTGCCCTACGCTGCCCTACCCTGCGTATGCAATAAGGAGTCGCGAGAGCTTCTCGACCGCTGCCTCGGCCGCAACGTACACGTCATCGATGCTCACCGGCTCGTCGAGCACGCCCGCGGCGGCGTTCGAGATCATCGAGATGCCAAGCACCTCCATGCCGCACGCACGTGCGGCAATTACCTCGAACACCGTCGACATGCCCACGGCGTCGGCTCCCAAGTTGCGAAACGCCCGGATCTCGGCTGGCGTCTCGAAAGACGGCCCCAAGGTCGCGATGTACACGCCGCTCTTCAGCTCAATTTCACAGGATGCTGCAGCTTTTTGCGCACGCTCGCGCAAGGCGGGTGAATACGCCTGAGTCATATCGTAGAAGCGGGGGAAGAGCTCCGGCTCATCCGGTGCGGCAAGGGGATTGGCCCCCAAAAGGTTGATGTGATCCTCGATAAGCATGAGATCGCCCACGTCAAAGCTGGTGTTAATGCCACCGGCGGCGTTCGTCACCACAAGCTCCGTGACACCCAGCCCATGCATGAGGCAGATGGGAAACGCGATCTGCTGGGGCGAGTTTCCCTCGTAGGCATGCAACCTTCCCTGCATGCAGATGACCGGGCGACCAGCGATCGTGCCGATGACGAAGCGACCCGCATGCGACGGCGCCGTTGACGACACCATGTGCGGAATCTCGGCATAATCAACGTATGCGGCATCCTCGATGGCGTCGACCAGCTCGCCCAGGCCGCTCCCGAGAACAAGGCCAAGGGCCCCATCCTTGACAGGCGCGTGTGCGCGAACGAACGCGACGGCCTCGTCCACGTTGGCCTTCGTGATGATGTGCTCCATGACGTCTCCTCCTCGTTTCAAAAACAAAAGGGCCCGCTCAGCAACGTGGCGGACCCGTACATGTGATGGCGCCCCCAGCGGGATTCGAACCCGCGATCTTCGGCTTGAAGGGCCGACGTCCTAACCGCTAGACGATGGGGACAGAACAGTTCGGTCATTATGCCATAAAACCGCCGATTGGCAAGCGGGATTGGCGTGCCAGACCCCTGACCTGCGCAATGAGACAGAAGCCGCCGGGGCAGAACTGTCTGGTCCGCTACTTATCCCACACGAGAAACGCCCACGAGGTCACGCGCTGGTGGTCGTACTCCCAGCACGTCTCGCCATCGGGCGTACGCTGCTCGTGCAGATGTTGCCTCGAATAAGTGACCAGGCGCTCACGCTCCTCATCCGTCAACTTCATGAGCGCGGCGTTCTTCTCGATGGCCGCATCAAAGCTCTCGAAGCGGTCTGTGCGCGCACTATCTATATATGACAGGTCCGGGCGTATGCCCATGCCCCAGAGTATGTTGAAGGCAAAGACGCAGTCGGGGTAGCGCGGCAGCTCGCGTCCCGCCGCCTCGAGCAACACGTGGTCGACACGCGGCGAAAGCCCCGTCGTAAGCGTGACGCACACGCGTCTGCGAGCCCGGGCATCGAGCTTGGCGAGCGATGCTTGCATGTCGGCCGTTGCAATCGAACGCGACGCGAGCGCGACATCGCAAACGGGAAGCCCGGCACTATTCCAATCGTCATCCCAGGCCAACAGCATGGGGTGTATGTGCTCGGCTATACCTTCCGCAAACGCCGCCTCCATGAGGGCGTCGAGCATACCCTGCGAGAAATCGCAGGCGTAGACCTCGTGCCCCGCGCGTGCGAGCGGCAGCGCAAGCGTTCCCGATCCGCAACCCATATCGAGCACGGTCTCGCCGTCCCTGATGGCAGCACGCTCGAGGAAGGCCGTCGCATAGGGGCTCGTATTGCAGGTTTTGGCAAAATCCTTCGCCCGCTCGTTCCACATGTCCGCGTTATCGGGGTTGTTCCGGCGCAGCTGCTCTTCCTTCCAAGCAGCAGCCCAGTCAATGTCGATCGTCATGCCCGCTCCTGGTTCTCTGCCGCATCGTCCACGGCTCCATCATCCGTGTTCGCGCCCTCGACACGCTCGGCCACCTCGGCCTCCGTCTCCGCATTTTGAGCAGCAGCGTCCTCGGGGGCCTCGTCAGCCGGGGGCTCGGGCTTCTCCTTGCGCTTCTTCTTCGCCGCGGCCTTCGCTTCGCGCTTGGCCTGCTTCTCGGCAGCCATATCAACCTCGAAGGACATGGGTGCCGAAGGTGAGCGCCAGGTCTCCGGCTTGAATTGCTCCATCCAGTAACCGAGGGAGCGCATGTAGAGCGCCGAGATGAACGCGCTCACGAGCGCGCCGGCAACCCACACGATGAGCGCCACCACGATCGTGACCACACCGAGCAGCGCGAGCGGAACGAGGTCGGTGCCGAGTACCGTCGTCGTGGCCACCGAAGCGATGACGTTGATGAAGGGGATGGTCGGCAGCAGCACGATGAAGAGCGCTGCGGCGAGCAGCGGGATCACCAGCAGGATGACGCAAAATGCCTGACCAAATCCTCCTGGGTCCCGTTGAAACATTCTGAAGACTCGCTTGATTTGCAAACCGGGAAGCACACGCTCGTAGATGACGCTGCGAAAGGCACCCGCTGCGGCAAGGGCCGCAACAAACACCGCGAAGACCTCCACGAGAAACTGCAGGATGGTGCCGACGGCCGGAATGAAGCCCAACAGGAACCCGGCAATCACGACAGGCGCGACCCAAATGAACATAACCCAAAGCGCGAGAAATCCGTATCGCGCGCAGCGACCCAAATCTCCCAGCTTTCGAGACAGAGGCGTGTGCATACCCCAGGCGGCTTCCTTCGCCCAATCAAACAGGTACCCGAACATGATGATCTGTCCGATGATGGGCACGCAATTCATGAGGCCGAGCACGAGCGTTGCCTTCCACCAATCATCGTCGGCGGCCAAATCGCCCCACGCTCGGTCCATGTATGTGTTGATCGTCTTCATCGATACGCCCGCTGCCCGTCGCGACGGCTACTCCTTGGAGCCGCCGCCACCCAGCAGGGTCTGGATGCGCTGCTGAATCTCTTCCATCTCGTCGCCCTCCTTGGCGAGCACCTCGGCGCGGGCCTTGGCCGCGCGCACGGCGGCGAGGTCATAGAAGGTGTCGACATCATCGACATAAGCGGGCGTTTCCTCGAAGACGAGGGCATCGCCCTCCTGCTTGTACAGGCGTGCGATGACGTAGGCCTTCTCCATCTCGGTCGTGGCGCACTCGACGATGATGGCGTCAAGCTGCCCGTCATCGGTCATGAGGAACCCGTCGTAGCAGAAGGCGTAATGCGTCGAGAAGGCGCTCGACGACTTGACGTTGGCCTCCGCGGCGTCGCGGCAACTCGTCACGTCGTCACCGGGAAAGTTCTCCTCGAACATCTGGTCCCCGTCAACGATAACCGTGAACGGGGTGAGCTCCTCGCCCTCCTCGAGCTTTGCCTGCGCGGTATCGAGGCAATAGAACGTGATGCGCTCGAGAATGTCGTCCATCTCGAGGTTTTCTTGATCTGACATCGTTTCTCCTTGTGTGAGCGCCCCAGACAGGCACCTCGGTCGTTTCCATTCATCGAAAGTATACTTTTTGGTGCGATGCGAGCCAACCTCGCAAATTTCGGACAGCCGCGGGTGTCTTGCGCTATAATCACCCCCGCACCCACACGGGGCCCCATGCGGAGGGGTGGCAGAGTGGTTGAATGCGGCGGTCTCGAAAACCGTTTACCCGGTAACCCCGGGTACGAGGGTTCGAATCCCTCCTCCTCCGCCAGATATTTCTCGCAGATAGAAGCCGCCATGAACAACCCGATGGACACCGAACCAAATGAGACCGTCGAGGCGAGATGGCGTCTACGGGCGTTTCGGGCCTGGGCCATCGTCGGCATCTGTATCATCATCGGCATTCTGCTCTACATCGCCGGCATCATCTGGCAAGCCGTGGCCGTCATCATCGTGACGGCGTTGCTCGTCTTTCTGCTGCACGGCTTCGTCAACAGGCTCCAGAGACACGGCATCCCCCGTTGGGGCGGCACGACCATCGCGTTCCTGCTCATCATCGCCATCATCGTGGCCTGCTTCATGGTGCTCATCCCCGCCATCGTCCAACAGCTCACCTCGTTCACCCAGCAGCTCCCCGGGTATCTCTCGCAAATCCAGGACTTCGTCACCAAGGCAAGTTCCTCGACGCAGTTCTTCGACGGCGAGAGCATCAACTCGCTGCTCACGCAGGCGGCATCCTTCATCCGCCAGCAGGCGGGCGCGCTGGCGAGCGGCCTGGCAAACGGCGTCATGGGCGGCATCGTGAGCGTCGGTAACGTCATCCTCATCACCTTCATCTCGTTCATCTGCTCGTTCTGGATTCTGCTCGACCTCCCCGTGCTCACGCGTGAGGTGCGCGGCCTCGTGGACGAGAAATACCAGGACGACATTGACGTCGTGACCCACGCCTTTGGCACCGCCGTCTATGGATGGGCCAAGTCGACCTTGCTCTGCGCGCTCATCACGGGTGTCGCGAGCTGGCTCTGCTTCCTCATTCTCGGCATCCCCTACTCCGTGGTTCTGGGCTTCCTGTGCGGCATCCTGTATTTCGTGCCCTACATCGGCCCCATGGTCTCGTGCGCGATCGTCGCGATCATCGCGCTCTTCGTCTCGCCGCTTGTGTGCCTCATCTCGATCGTGGTCAACATGGTCATCAACAACGTCATCGGCAACATCATCTCGCCCAAGCTCATGAAGAGCTCGGTCAACGTCTATCCCGCGCTCATTCTCGTGGCGATCCTCGTGGGCAGCGCCCTGGGCGGCATCCCCGGCATGTTGCTCTCGATTCCCGTCATCGGCGCCCTGCAGGGCATCTTCATCGCGTATTACGAGCTCATCACCGGCAAGAAGATCGCGACGGAGGACGGCGTGCTCTTCCAGCTGCCCAAGCCCAAGAAGAACCGCAAGACCCCCAAGCTCATCAAGGACATCAAGAACGATCTGCAGCGCGAGAAGAAGCAGAGTGCTGATGAAAGCGCCCCCAAGCAGGAAGACGAGGAGCAGAAGTAACCCCTCGTCCACGGTCTGCTGCGCCTCCCCTATCCGCGTGCTAGGATAATCACATCGACACGCGCGAGGAGGTTCCCATGGCACTCCAGGCAGCATTCATCGTCCCGCATCCCCCGCTCATCATCCCCGCTGTTGGGCGCGGCAAGGAGACGGACATCCAGGCAACCATCGATGCATACGACGAGGTGGCGCAACAGATAGCCGCGCTCAAGCCGCAAACCATCGTTGTGACTTCGCCGCATGCGACGGCATACCGTGATTATTTCCACATCTCACCCGGCAACAGCGCCCAAGGTGACATGCGCCGTTTCGATGCCCGTGATACGGAGCTTTCCTGCAGGTACGACACCGAGCTCGCAAATCGTATCTCGACGCTTGCCGCCGCCGAGGACTTCCCCGCCGGCACCGAGGGCGAACGAGACCCTTCCATCGATCACGCGACCTACATCCCCCTCTACTTCGTCGACAAGTTCTACCAGGATTACGAGGTGGTGCGCATTGGCCTGTCGGGTTACGGACCGATGGAGCACTACCACCTCGGCCAGCTCATCACGCAGGCAGCAGACCAGCTCGATTGTCGCGTGGTGCTCGTCGCGAGTGGCGACCTCTCGCACAAGCTCACCTACGACGGCCCCTATGGCTTCGCGCCCGAAGGCCCCGTCTTCGACGAGCAGATCACCGAGGCGATGGCCCAGGGCGATTTCATGCGCATCCTGAGCTTCGATGAAGGCTTCTGCGACAAGGCTGCCGAGTGCGGTCTGCGCTCGTTCCAAATCATGGCGGGCGCCCTCGACGGCAAGAGCGTCGATGCGCACTTGCTCTCCTACGAAGGTCCTTTCGGCGTGGGCTATGCCGTTGCGTCCTTCATCGTGACGGGAGACGACGATACGCGCCGTTTTGGCACGCGTTACGAGGACGAACAGCGCATGAAGGTGCAGCAGGCACGTGCGCACGAGGACCCGTACGTCACGCTGGCCCGCGCGAGCATCGAGCATTTCGTGCGCGAGCACACGCCCCTTCCACGGCCCGACGATTTGCCCGAGGAGATGCTCACGCGGCGTGCGGGTGTCTTCGTGTCGCTACACGAGCACGGCCGCCTGCGCGGATGCATCGGCACCATCGGCCCCGTAACGCCGTGCATCGCCGACGAGATCATCCGCAACGGTATCTCGGCGTGCAGCGAGGATCCGCGCTTCGACCCGGTACGCCCCAATGAACTCGACCAGCTCGAGATCAGCGTCGACGTGCTTGGCGAGCCGCAGGACATTGCGTCAACCGACGAGCTCGATCCGCAACGCTACGGCGTCATCGTAAGCAACGGTGGTCGTCGTGGCCTGCTGCTTCCCATGCTCGACGGCGTGGATACGGTCGCCGAGCAAGTCGAAATCGCCATGCGCAAGGGCGGTATCGGCCCACACGAACCCGGCACGACGCTCCAACGCTTCGAGGTCATCCGCCACGAATGAGGCAGTTGTGCTTGGCACGCTGTCTCATAGCATTGGCGTTCTCTCAGTTTTGACCAACTTTTGAGACAGCGTGCCAGGCACATTCCGGCAAGCGAAAGCATAGGAGCGTCATGAAGGTCACATCACTCGCTCTCGACCCTATCGAGAAGAAACCGCTGGCCCGATATAAACCCGGTTCGATGATCCTGTCCGTGGGCAGCGTAGGCTGCACGATGCATTGCCCTTGGTGTCAGAATCACCAGATTGCCCAGCCGCAGGACCCACAGCTCGTTCCCACGCGTGAGATGAGCAGCGAGGAGCTCGTGGCGCAAGCACGGGCACTTGTGGACGAGGGAAACATCGGTCTGGCCTACACCTATAACGAGCCGCTCATGCGCTGGCGCGAGGTGCTTGCATGCGCCCAGGCCATGCACGAGGCCAGGCTCGACAACGTTGTGGTCACGAACGGCCTCATCGCACCCGACAAGCTCGCGCAGCTTCTACCCTACATCGATGCCTTCAACATTGACCTCAAGGGCTTCGACCAATCTGTTTACGACATCACGGGAGGCAAGCTCGATACGGTCAAGAACACGATCGAGCAGGCGCATGAGGGCGCACATGTTGAGGTGACGACACTCGTCATTCCCGGTGTCAACGATGACATGGAGCTTCTGGACAAGGAGGCGGCCTGGCTTGCAAGCATCGACAAGGACATGCCGCTGCACCTCACGCGCTTCTTTCCTCAGTATCGCTATGCAGACCGCCCTGCAACGCCCCTGGAGACGCTCTACAGGGCCCAGGAGGTTGCCAGCAGGCATCTGGACGACGTGCTGCTGGGAAATGTTTAGAAGGCGCGTTTAGAGGCAGCTGACGCGTGTATCGGGCGATGCCCCGATTGCAGAAGCGGAGAAAACGCGAAGCGGTCTTGCGAGGACTGTCTGAGCGCGCCGCCTTTGCGCGCAAGTTTCCCTAAAGGGACTAGCTTCGCGTCACCGCACGCAGCTGAGCGTTTTCTAGCTTCGGGTGCAATCGACTGGCGAGCCCAATACACGCGTCAGCTGCTCCTTTCATGTGAACACAAAAGGGGTCGCGATTGCGACCCCTTGTCGATTCGTGCTGGCGGAGGGATAGGGATTTGAACCCTAGGTACCGCTCTAAACGGCACACACGATTTCCAATCGTGCTCCTTAAGCCACTCGGACATCCCTCCGTGCTGTAGCTCATGCGTCAGTGACGACGCGGTTTGCTAGTATAGCAAACTCATGCGTGCTCTTCGAGGGCAAGTTCGATAAGTATGCGGCATAGCGCCCCGAAGGAGATTCCCACCGTACCCGCCGTGTCGGGCAACAGCGAGGTCGACGTCATGCCTGGCAGCGTGTTGGTCTCGATGACCCAGCACTCTCCCGCCTCGTCCACCATGATGTCCGTACGCGAAACGCCCTTGCAGCCCAACACCTCATGAGCGCGCAGGGCGGCAGCCTGACAAGCCGCCGTCGTACGGTCATCGAGGCGTGCGGGGATGATGTGCTTAGAACCGCCTGCGGCATACTTCGCCGTGAAGTCGTAGGAGGTGCTATCGCCCTGGGGGACGATCTCGATGACGGGGAGTGCCTCGGGCTGCGCGTTGCCAAGCACCGCCACCGTGGTTTCGGTACCGGGAATAAAGCTTTCGACGACTACCTCGTCATCGAATTCGAGGGCATTTTGGATGGCTTCCGCAAGCTCTATCTTTCCCTCGACGATATAGGTGCCGATAGACGAACCGCCGTGCGCGGCCTTCACCACGACCTTTTCCCCGAGCTTCTCGATGATTTTCTCAGCATCAGGAGTATCACCAGAGCGAACGATGACCCACGGAGCCGTCTTCAGGCCTACAGAGTCGTACATGATCTTGGAGCGTCCCTTGTCCATGGCCAGGGCGCTTGCGAGAACGCCCGAACCCGTGTAAGGCACCTCCAGGAGCTCACAGACGCCCTGGATACAACCGTCTTCGCCGCCCTTCCCGTGTAGCGCCAAAAAGACCACGGTCGGCTGCGCGTCAATGATTTGCTGAAGGGCATCGCTCTGTGCAGGATCAATCTCTACGACATCGAAGCCCTCTTCTCGCAGGGCTGCAGCACATGCGGCTCCCGACTTGAGAGATATCTCACGCTCGTCGCTCTTCCCTCCCTTGAGTAGAACGACCTTCGTCACTGCGGGATCACACGGCTTGATGGTAATCATGCTGGGCCTCTCATGGTGCGTCGAAGCGATATGGTGAGCAAAATGGTATCGTAATGCCTGTCACTGCGTCTAGACGGGGTTTTCATGGAAGCAAAACGCGACATCAAATCACTCAGCCACCACGAACTCGAAGAGCTCATGGAAGAGCTCGGTCAGCCCCGCTATCGCGTCAAGCAGCTCGAAGAGTGGTTGTACGTGCGAGGCTGCTCATTTATCTCTGACATGGATAATATACCCAAGAGTCTTCGCACACAGCTTGATGAACGCTTCTTTATCGGATCCCTCAAGCTCGTTACGCGCCAGATCTCCCAAGACGGTACAAGGAAGTATCTCTTCGAGATTCCCAACGGTGCACGGGTGGAGACCGTGGGGATTCCCTCTTCCGATGGCGAGCGGCTCACGGTCTGCTTTTCATCGCAGGCTGGTTGTCCCATGGGGTGCAGCTTCTGCGCGACAGGACGTTCTGGTTTTACCTGCAACCTCACGAGTGGCGAGATGTACGACCAGGTCATGTATGTCGCCAAGGACTTTGGCATGCGCGTGACCAACGTAGTCTGCATGGGCCAGGGCGAGCCCTTCCTTAACTACGATGCCGTTCTTGAAGCCCTGCGCCACATGAACGCAAAAGTTGGTTTGGGTATCGGAGCGCGTCATATCACAGTATCAACCTGCGGCCTGCTTGATGGCATACAGCGCTTCTCGCAAGAGCCCGAGCAGTTCACCCTTGCTATTTCCCTACACGCAGCAACTCAGGAAACACGCGATGCCCTTATGCCCGGTGTTGCAAATGTCTCTCTTGAGGAGCTTCATCAGGCAATCAAGGACTACGGAGAAATCACCAAGCGTCGTCCTTCGCTCGAGTACGCTCCTATCGAAGGTGTAAACGACAGTGATGAACATATCGCTGCTCTCGTAGACTTTTGCAAGGGCATGCTATGCCACGTTAACGTTATTCCATTGAACCCGATAACCCCAGGTCAGGAGCTTGACGGTATGCTTATGCCGTCAAAACGAACCAAGCATATTGCGCATGAGTTAAGTGCTCATGGCATCGAGAATTCCATGAGAAAATCCCGCGGAAAAGACATTGACGGAGCCTGTGGTCAGCTCCGTCAACGTGTTGAAGAATGACATGTCTTCGGTATTTACCGAATCAGGTTAAAGATCCTCTGCAAATCGTCTTCGTCTTTAAACTCAATCTCAATCTTATTCTTGCCTCGTGAGGACTTAATGCGCACCTGCGTATCGAGCTCGTGGCGTAATTCCTTCGCAACAAGCTTATATGTGCGCGGTAACGGAGCACGTTTTGCGCGCTCACTTGTACCAGAAGCAACGAGACGAGCAATGTTCTCGGCATCTCGCACCGTCAAATGCTCGGCGATGATCTTATCTGCAAGGTTCGTGCGCTTTTCCTCCTCGGGAATGGAGAGAATGGCGCGCGCATGCCCGGCAGTAAGAGCACCATCATATACGTAATCCTGGATTTGCTGCGGCAAATCGAGAAGTCGGAGCGAGTTTGCAACGGCGGAGCGCGATTTTGATACCGCAGCGGCAAGTTCTGCTTGCGTCAGACCGCCTCGTGCCATCAAATCCTTATATCCACGTGCTTCTTCTATTGCGTTCAAGTCAGAACGCTGGAGATTCTCGACAAGGGCAATTCTAAGCGCCTGCTCATCGTCCATTTCGATGATACGTACGGGAACAGACTCAAGACCGGCTATTTTACTTGCCTGCCAACGCCTTTCACCTGCAACAATCTGATACATACCGTCTTTGGGACGTACGATAATTGCCTGCAAAAGACCCTCTTTGCGAATAGAATCCGCAAGATTTGCAAGCTCCTCTTCGTCAAAAACCTTACGAGGCTGATCAGGATTCGGTTGAATCTGCGTTATCAGAAGCTCTTCCTGTGTACTTTCGCTTCCACTTCCAGACTCTATTGACGCATCTGCAATGAGCGCGCTTAGACCCTTGCCAAGTCCACCTTTTTTCGTAGCCATGAGCGTCCTCCGTTTCAGCTGAGTTTCTTGTAACGCTTTATAACTTCTTTTGCCAGATCTCTGTACGCCTCGGCACCTTTACCGCTCGAGTCATATTCGGTAATGGGCTCACCGTAACTTGGTGCCTCCGAAATGCGAACCGTACGCGGAATACGTGTCTTAAAGACTTTATCCCCAAACACGTT
>USOR01000001.1 GCA_900556425.1 uncultured Coriobacteriaceae bacterium | reverse complement strand
GCCGTCGGTCTCGGGATGGACCACGAGCTCGCTCACGGTGACCGCGGCGGCACCGCCCTTGGCGCGGGCCTCGTAGAAGCCTTGAGTGCGCAGGCCGGGCGTTCCCTCGGCCGTGATGTCGGTGGCGCCCATGGGAGCCGACACCATGCGGTTGCGGAATGTCAGGTTACCCACCTTGAGGGGTTTGCAGAGATTGGGATAATCGCGCTTCATGAGGTCCCTCCCGGGTCGTCGCGTTCTATTGGGCTGATTATCCTCCAATCGGCATGCGCTGGCTGGCAGCATGACGAGATTTCTCGACTCCGCTTCGCTCCGCTCGAAATGAAAGTGGGACAAATGACCTGTCCATTTGTCCCACTTGGCGTCATTGCCCCGGTAGGTAGTCGTAGGGCATCTTGCGCGCGATAAGGTAGAAGATGACGACGACCGGGACGAGCGCGAGCGGAAACATGAGGATGGCGACAACCGCGGCGGCGCGTACGGCATAGAAGAGCACCCGCTGCGATCCCATCCGCTTTTTCGTCTCGAACGACATGTGCACGAGCTTGCCGCCGACCGTGCTCCCCTCGTTGCACCAGGGCACCACGACCTCGAAGACGACATAGGAAAGGGCGAAGCAGACGTACATCATGAGCGTCTCCGTCTGGGGCGCGGTAAGCCCCGCTATCGTGAAGGGCTCATCGAGAAACGCCTCGCTCGCCAGGGCCAGCAGCAGCCATGGTCCTTCCGTGCACAGGGCGATAATCATCAAGTCGACCCAAAGAGCCACGCAGCGGCGCACGAAGCCGGGGTCATGGGTCGTCTTCAGGAAGATGGCTTTCTCCTCGGGTAGCACGCGCCCCAGGCTATAGGCGCACCACCATCCGACGATGCCGCCAAGCGTGTTGCAGATGATGTCGTCCACCTCGAAGGTACGGTAGGCGTACGGATAGATACCAAAGAGGCCCGTGAGCTGCGCGGTCTCGATGAGAATCGTCGTTCCGAGAGAGATGAGCACGGTCATGCCAAAGCCCAGACGCAGGAAGCGCTTCGCGATGAATCCCAACGGCACGAACAGCACGATGTTGAACAGCAGCTGCAGGACCGCCTTGATGCCGTCCTTCGCGATGTCGTGGGCGAAGTTGAATGGATCGAACTGTGGCGGGATGCCATAGGTGATGCCCGGACCGGCATCTCCGCTCGGGAGCGGGTAGAGCGTGAAGCAGCCCAGACCCGCGATATAGAGGATGGTGAGATAGGCGGCCACGGCCGATGACAGACGCAGGCGCCCATCGCGATGGTAGAGGTACACGAGGACGGGAAGCGTGAGGGCGAACGAAAGAAACGGCCAGATGAGAAGCGCCGCCTTGAAGCTGCCGCTAAAACTGCTCAGAAACGAGCTGACTGATCCCATCCGCATCTCACCCCCATCGCGAAGTTCCTTTCCACACAAGGTAAGTTACTAGATGATGGAGTCACGTGACCGAGAATGACAAGATTGTAAGCCGATGAAAATGGGGTGGGGCGAGATTTCTCGACTACGCTTCGCTTCGCTCGAAATGACAGAAAGTCGATGCTTCATGCGCGAGCGTTGCGGTCATGGCGGCACATCTCATGGCGGGCACGGAGATTCCTGCCAAGTGATGCGCCCTGGTGACTGCTCTCGCAACCACCACAGCACATTCCGTGGCGGTTTTGCCAAGTGATGCGCCCCCATGGTCGTGCAGGAAACCACCACACCACATTTCGGAACAAGAGGAAGAATCCACGCTAAGTAATGTGCTTCGGTGGCTACAATCGGAGCACAAACAGCGTCATCTCGACTGGAGCGGCCGCAAGGTCGCTGCCTACTGTCATTCCGACCGAAGGGACCGTAAGGTCCCGAAGTGGAGGAATCTCGCCATTTCGCTCGAAATGACCTATCGTATTTCTGTCTTTTTGGAAACTATACCGATAATTTGCAACCGAAAACCAGATAAACGCTGTATTATGCTTGACAGCAACTTAATTAACACTTAAGGAGGCGTTTATCATGAAGACGCTTGCTTCAGGTCCCACTTCCATGCGCTATTTCAAGGTCACCCTGGTCTCGGCAATCGCACTCCTGTGCATCGGCATTGCCTTGAGTGCGTACTGCGCCTACAGCGCCTTTGCCGAAGACTCCACCCAGTCCGTCGTGGACACGCAGGGAAACGAGCTCGAGGTCCCGACATCGACCATGCAAAACCAGGCTCTGGCAAGTGATGGGGATGCAGGCCTATCCCCCGCGGACAATTGCTCCATCACGGTCAACTACTACGAAGTAGTAAACTTCGATGACCCCGACGTGCCCAAGGACGAAAACAACTTGCGTCTCATGGGAACACGCACCCTCTCGGGCTTTCACGAAGGCCAGGAGTTGACTGCCTGGAGCTATGTCGTGAACATTCCCGGCTTCTTCTTCTGGGATGGATGGCCCAATAGGATGGTCGTGTCGCGTGACCCGAGCCAAAACGTCTACACGCTCAACTACGTGCGGCTGTGGAATTCCGAGTACACGGTCAACTACTACCTCATGACCGGCGCTGACCTAACTGCCGATTCGTGGAGCGGCGCCCTTGCACCCCAGGACGTCGAATTCACCAAGCTCGGATCGGAAACTTTCACGAACCAGCGCTTCGACAAGCTCATCGTGGGCGATGCCTACGAGTACAAGCTTGACGGAACCTATGTAATCGACACATATCCGGCCCAGATTCGCCTGGGCACGGACCCCGACAACAACGTGATCAACGTGCTCTACACGCCTACTTCAACGACGCTGCCCGACGGCATCGAGATTCCCGACGGCATCTTCGACTACGATGACCAGATCACCACATTGCCGGACGCCATGGAAGTTCCCGATGGGGACGTCAACTATGACGACCAGATCACCACGTTGCCGGACGCCGTGGAGATTCCCGACCAGATCTTTGACCACGATGACCTCATCACGACCCTGCCTGATGACGTCATCGTGGAGGACTTCGTCGGAGACGGAACCGATGCCCCTGGCAACGGCGAGGCCGTTGACGACACGGTCGAGATCACGGACGAGATGCTCGAAAACCCCGTGAACAAGAAAGACGCCGAAGAAACCATCAACGCCTATACGACCGGCACGGAGAAGACCATGACGCTCGTCAAGACCGGCGACAGGACGATTGCCATCGTGGGTACGCTGGCGGGTATCGCGTTTCTCGCAGCCGTCGTGTTCGCCGCGCTTGCCTGGCGTGGCCGCAAGCGCGTGATGGAAGCAGGTGGCAATTCGAAGTAGCAGACGCGGGAATGAGACAGTTGCTCAGGGACGCTGTCTCATATTGCGATTGATATCATGGGCTCTGGCACATTGGAATCAGGAGGATGGACGGCAAGGCAGCCCATCCTCCTGGCTTTTGAGCAGATTCGGAGTCTTCGGGTGGATTCGCAGGTGAACTGGCGCAAAGTCAACGGGGCCGTCGCTGGCGTTCTGTGCCTGTTCTTCCTCGTGCACGGCACCCTCGGAATCCTATGGACGAGCGATGCCGTCACCGCGGAGCTCGCGTTCGTCATATGGGCGTTCTTCATCGCGGCCCTCGTTCATGGACTGTTGAGCATCGTGACAAGCTGGCAGATGCTGCACGATGCCGAAAGGCCGCCAAGCCGCCGAAAAAAGCGGCACCTCGCGCTCAAATGGGTGACGGGCCTGGCGCTCTTGCTCATCGCCTGCATCCATGCCCTGCTTCCAGAGCATGCGGCAGCATGGTCCTCTGTCAGCATTCTCGTGACCCTCGCGTTTGCCGTGCACATGTACGTGGGATCAAAGTCCCTGACCAGTGACCTTGGGTTGCCTCACGGAATGCGTATCGCCTTCAGACTCGTGACGATTGCCTGGGCAGCCATCGTCTGCATCGGACTGCTCGCGTAAGTCATAGACGAAAAGCGTGTCTCGCCAAACGTCGCTCATGTCTGCTGGCTATCCTCCACCAGCTTGTTCACGATATCGAACGCGTGATACAGGTAATCCGCACCCCAGATGTCCTTCAGGTCGAAGCTCCCGCTCTCGCGACTCCTGTATGCGAAGATTCCCAGAAATCCGCCGATGACGAACTCCAGGGACGTGCGGTCTCGAAGGTCGAGCCCGTCCACGTCGATGCCCAACTTGGCACTCCACATCCTCAGGATGGCGTCATGCAGCATGCGGCGCAGCTGAGAAGGGGCCCTGTCATCGGCCAGGAGACACACCCGATCCAATCGCGTCGAGAACTCGCTCTTCGAGAGGTAGTCGGGAAGCTGGGCATCTCCCCTAATCGCCTCGATGACCGTGTAGATGAATTGCGTCTCGACGAGGGATTCTGCCGCCGTACGGGCCAGCTCGTCGATGTTGTCGAAGTGGTAGTAGAAGGTGTTCTTGTTCACGCCGGCGGCGCGGCACAGCCCCACCACGCTTATGCCCTCGTAGGGCCCTTCGGCAAGCGCATCCCAAAACGCCGCTTCCAACTTGTCACGGGCGGTATCATCGCCCTTTTTGTAGTGGGGTCTCGGCATGACTCTCCCCAATGACGAACCGTGGATGCATTGGCTATTTAATTAGCCTATGCAGCCAATTAACGGGAAGAATAGCACGCACATAGCCCCGATGGGCGTTACAAATACGTGACGATAGGCGACGGACGCACGCTGTATCAGCCGTTATTTTGTCGCGAAGATGGAGTCCTTGTCGCGCTCGGAATCGAAGGCACCGTGCATCGTGCGCCCTTGACGCTTCATACGTTCCAGGTCGCTATCGGCCAAACCGCTGCAAGTGCGGTTGCGCAGCTCGGCACGCGGATCGTCCGGATCGGTCCAGAGCCTTTCTGCCACCGGCGCCCACTCGCGCGCCGCGGGTCGGCATTTCTCCGCAAGGTCGTGAGCGCTTTCGGTCGCCTGCAAATCGGTGCAGTGGGCTCCCGTCTCCTCGACCATGTGCTCAATGCACTCGGGATTCTCGAGCATCGGACACGGCCGCAGCAGATTGTCGTTGAAGGGCTGCCCCTCGTAGTAGGCCATGAAGATAGGTGAGCGCAGACAGTCGAGTAGCGACATCTCGCGGACGTTGGCATTCGAATAGTGGATGAACACGCAGGGCTCGACGTCACCGGCTGCGTTGATGTGCAGGTAACGCCTGCCACCGGCGATGCATCCACCGACGAACTCGCCGTCGTGCTGGAAGTCCAGGGTGAGGATGGGCTTGGTCTCGCGAATGCGGCGGTTGAAGCGGTAGAGGCGCTCGCGGTCTTCGGGCGTGGGCATGAGGGAGGTAGGAGCGTCCTTGCCCACGGGCATGTAGGTGAAGATCCAGGCGAATAGCGCGCCCTTCTCGATGAGCCAGTCGAAGTACTCGTCGCTGGCAACGGAAGGCGCGTTGTCGTGGGTATAGCAAATGGAGACGCCAAAGGGCAGTCCATGGCTGTTCAGCAAATCCATGGCGGCCTCCACCTTGGCGTAGGTGCCCTCGCCCCTGCGCCCATCGGTGGCGGCCTCGTCGCCCTCGGCCGAGATTGCCGGGATAAAGTTCTTGACGCGGATCATCTCCTGGCAGAACTCCTCGTCGATGAGCGTGGCGTTGGTAAAGCACAAGAACGCGCAATCGGGATGGGCCTCGCAGAGCTTGATGAGGTCGTGCTTGCGCACCAGCGGCTCTCCGCCCGTGTAGATGTAGATGTGGACGCCGAGCTCCTTGCCCTGGCGGATGATGGAGTCGATCTCGTCATAGCTCAGGTTGAGCTTGTGGCCGTACTCCGCAGCCCAGCAGCCCGTGCAGTGCAGGTTGCAGGCGCTCGTGGGATCGAGCAGGATGGCCCAGGGGATGTTGCAGCGGTACTTCTCGCGCATCTTTTCCTGTATGCCCCACGCTATGAGGTTGGACTCGACCAGGACGGTCTTGATCATGTCGTTGCGGACCGCGGGGTTGAGGTTCATGATCCGCATCATGAGCTGGTACATGTTGTTGTCGGGATCGGACATGACCTTCGTGAACGCCTCGCGCTGCGCGGGAAACAGGGCGTCGGGGCAAATGGCGTTGATCTTGTCCATCACCTTGCTCATGTTGTTTTCGGGGTCTGCGCAGAGGTAGTCGACGAGCTTGTTGGCCGCCGTGCGCTTTGCAAAGTCCATTGGTCTCATAATCCGGGCCTTTCCTCTTGCCTGGCCGAAAGGGCCGCAATACCGCGTTTTGCTTTTCTGACTAGTCTAGGATTCGCCGCGACGCACAAAAATGGCCGATATGCGGAATACCGGCCAATAATGCGAGCGTGTCATATCCTACCGACGCTGCAGATTCCAACGCAAGACGATGAGGGAGGCCCCTATGGAGGGCACGAGCATTGCCAGCCACATGAGCGAATACGCCTCGGGTTGGCTTCCGAGAACCGGCGTCGCGGCCTCTATGACCATTCCCCCGATGATGGGACCGATGAGCATTCCCAGGTCGAGCCCCGTGAAGGCGGTATTACTTGCGGCGCCGCGTCGAGACGGGGGCACAGAGGCCAACGCAGCAGATTGGAGCAGCGGGCCGCAACATCCGAATCCGGCCGAGCCCAGAATCGCGGCGATGATGAACGTCGCCAGATTGTCCGCAGCGGCAAATGCGACATAGGACGCCGCGAAGAACGCGATGCCAACAAGGAGCACCCGCGGCGCTCCAAACCTATCGGCCATGCTTCCGAATAGGGGGCGTGTTCCCAATAGGCAGAGGGAATATACAATGAAGAAGACCCCCATCTGGGAAACCCCCACGGAGTAGCCATACAGCACGACGTAGGCGCCCATGCACGAAAACGAGGTCGCGAGCAGCATCAGGGCGACGCCCTTTCCCACTGCCTCCGGCGCGAACATGCGATCAAGTTTCAACTCGTACCGTAAACGCTCTCGATACGGCTCCCGTATGAGCCCGACACCGCAAATGGCCACCAGAAGGCAACCTGCGGCAAGAAAGTAGGATGGCGAAAAGCCGATGGCATCCACCAGGTACAACCCCGCTGCCGGACCGACCACCTGCGCGAACGACTGCGCCAGGGCATAGATGCTTATTCCGCTCGCAAACTTCGATTCTGGAAGAAACTCCGATACGAGCGACATGGCAAGCGGGCCACTGCAGCCGATCCCAATGCCGTGCACGAGTCTGACGATGACAAGCCCCTGCAGGGAATCCACCACACCGTAGAGGAACATGCAGGCGCATATGATGCACTGCGATGCCATGAGCAGGCGCTTGCGCGAGAAGCTGTCGAACGCAGGGCCCGCGAAGGGCCTGATGAGCAATGCCGTCACGGAAAACGAGCTCACCACTATGCCCACCACGGAAGGAGATGCTCCCAGCGCATCGGCGTACACCGGAAGCGTGGTGTTGGCCATGAACGCGGCCATGGACTGGAAGAGGTTCACCGCCATCAACGCGATGTAGGGAAAGCTCCAGATGCTCTCTTTTTGCTTTTTCACGCGGCCGCCTTCGTCTTGGTACGCACACACTATAGCCGTAGGCTAGCTTACTGCCGCGCGGGAAAGTCCAATCGAAACAGGTGATGTGCCTCACTCCGGCAGCTTGCAGACGTCCACCCACTCGCTTTTGGGAACGATCGCCGCCAGCTCGTCGGGCGTCAACGCGATGGCGCTGTTGGAACTTCCGCACGCCGGATAGACCATGTCGAACCTGCGCAGGGACTCGTCGAGATAGACATCGCACCCGTCTTTCACGCCAAAGGGGCACACGCCACCGACGGCATGGCCGATGCGCTCTTCCGCCTCGTCGGCGGACAGCATCTTCGCCTTGCACCCGAAGCACGTCCTGAACTTCGGATTCGCTATGCGCGCGTCTCCGGCGCACACCACGAGCACCACCCGATCGTCCACCGCAAACGAAAGCGTTTTGGCTATGCGCTCGGGCTCACAGCCGACCGCCTGGGCGGCAAGCTCCACCGTGGCACTCGAGGTCTCGAATTCCAAGACATCTCCGTCACGCCCATATTCGGCGAGATGCTTCTTTGCCCTCTCTAACGACATGGCTCCTCTTCTCTCTATCCTGTCCTTCGAGAATGATAGAGGACTTATGCGGCAACGGCCATCTGCGACCGAGCCTCAGGCCTCGAGAAGCCACTTCCATGCAGGCCGGACCCTAATCAGGCCAGAGGCGGTCTCGATATCGCGCTCCTCATCGAAGGTTATTATGAGCGACTCCGTACAGCCGAAACGCCCCATCGCCTCCTCCAAGGCTGAGATCTCGCGCGCTTCTGTCTTGGCGTCGCTCATATCGAAACACACCTGGACGAGCGACGATACCTTATCTAGGGTCGCGTCGCCTTCCACGAAATCCACCTCTTTGCCCGAAGGGAGCTTTAGCATGGATATGTCACCCAAACGCCCGCTAGTCCTCCGGCGCCGCAGCTCCAAATACACGGCGGTCTCAAATGCGAAGGTCAGCCCATCGGAAGAGGCAATCGAGGATGCCCAGTACAGGCCCGGATCAGCCGCATACAGCTTCAATCCTCCAAGGCGCACCTTCTGGGCGGAATAACTGAACTCGTAGACCTGATAGACCATATGGGCGTCTTCGAAGGAATCTATCAGTTCCGTGATGGCTGCGCGCCCGGACGTGTATCCGGATTGCTTGGCCTTGTTTCCCAAGCGAGAAATTGAAACATCGCGGGCGGACGAGGTGATTGCGGATCGTGCGATAGAGCGCGCGAAGGCCGCATTGGAGAACCCGAAACGTTCGACAACGTCACGGGCGACGGTCAATTGCGCATAGCCCTGGAGAAGCTGTGCCCGTTCCATATCGTCAAGGTCTTGCGCAGCCGGAAATCCGCCCTCAACGAGATAAGCTCGCAAGCTCTTCTTCAAGGAAGATGCCAATACCTTGCTGCTTAGCGATTTTTCAGGTGCAGGCTCGGCTCCGTGCTGACGCAGATACTCCCGAAAGCTATAGGGCAAAAGCTCGTAGGATACGGAGCGTCCCCGGAATTCCGTGGCAACATCATCGGACAACATGCGCGAAGACGAGCCCGTCACACAGAGGCTGACTTTCTCCGTGTCCAAGATGCGTCGCACGGTAACGTCCCACTCCGGAATATCTTGTACCTCGTCGAAGAAAACATATGCTCCCTCGGCCCTTGCCTGAGGGTGCATTTCGTAGAACACCTCGAGCACATCGCTCACCAGATGCGAACTATAAGGACGCAAGCGGTCATCATCAAAGTTAAAGTAGCAGATGCGCGATGCCTCCACACCCACCTCATACAGCGAAATAATCTCCTGGTAAACGCGGAATGTCTTTCCGGATCGACGCATTCCCACGATGACCTTTGCGGTGGAGCCAATCTTCGGCTTGGGCGCTTTCCCGAGCGACAGATCACGAATCACCAGCTCTTCTGCAATGGAGGGCAACACATGCTCCGCGAAATCCGTGAGTAGGTATTCGATGATTGCGCGATAGCTTTCCATGGCAAACCCCACTGATGTATCGATTAATAGAGCTCTAAATACATGTAAAAAATTTTATCAGATAAACTGAATATCTGTATAGAATTTTATCAGTTCTGCAAAATCGAAATCCCCACAATGATGACTTGCCTTACGCCTACCAATAATGATTTAAATATGCTTCGTCCTTAAAATGGAAAAACAATCTTGTCCCAGAGCGAATGAAACACCTCGATGAGCTCTGCGTCGTTCATTATCGAACCTCCCTCTCGTGGATGACGTTATCCCCGTCCTGTGTCATCTCCTCGCAATTTCACCGCGCCCCCAAAAGCTCGCGATACAGCCGCTCGTCCGTCTCCCCGTACACGTTGAAGACGACATCGAGCGCGTTATCGTGGCCGTCGAGCCATTCGTCCACCGTGGCCACGGCGATGTGCGCTGCCTCGTCCTGGGGAAACCCGAACACGCCCGTGCTGATGCAGCAAAGGGCGATCGATTCGCAGCCCGCCTCGAGCGCGGTGTCCAGGCAGGCAGTGTAGCAGTTGGCGAGCAGCGCGCGGTCAAGGTCACTTGCCTCACCGCGTGCGATGGGGCCCACGGTGTGGATGATGCGCTTGCTCGGCAAGTTGAAGGTGCTGGTCACCTTTGCCATGCCCGTGGGTTCGGGATAGCCCTGCTCCTCCATCAGCCGCGCGCACTCGAGGCGCAGCTGGATACCCGCAAAGGTGTGGATGGCGTTGTCGATGCAATGATGCCCTGGCACGAAGCATCCGAGCATCTGGGAGTTCGCGGCGTTCACGATGGCATCGACGCCCAGCGTCGTGATGTCACCACGCCACAGGCGCATGAACTCGCGCCCCTCAACGGGCTCGATGTCATCGAGGGCCGTCGTGCCCCGGTACTCCAGAATGCCTTGCAAGAGGCGGTCCTGCAATACGATGAGCTCCTCGGATGTCGGGATGGGTGGGCGCGTGTTCACCAGGGCTCGGAACAGGTCCCATTGCGCTTGGGGACCCTCGGGAATGTCGTTCGCCTCGTCACGCTCTTCGAGCAGCAGCTCGATGACCGCGGGAAGGGCCTCCTCGATCTTTTGGAGCAGTTCCACCCTATCGCTCATGACAATCCGTCCTCTCCAAGACCAGGCCCTGCCATCAACGCATCCAACACCGCGTCTATGTCAGCGTCGAGGCAAATCGAGCGGCCCGCTATCTCACGGGGCGCATGGGCCTCGCCCAGGTTCACGCACGCGTAGGTGGCATTCGGGTTCCCGCTTGCCATACGCCAGAAAGGATACTTGATGATGACGGGCGTATTACCCCCGACGCCCAACTCGAGGAAAAGCATCTTCTGGTCGTCACGCGTCCGGGTGCGCAGGGTGTCGTTGGCATATTCTTCGGTAAAGGCCGGATTGCCGATTCCCTTGCGGGGAAGGCTCTCGTCAAGTGTTGGTACCTCGTTTGGCTGGTTCATCGTTGCACCTCCATATCCGCGGTTCGCAATGACAGCGCCGCTCGAAAAGACATGCATCCAATAACTTTCCAGCCATCATGTCACAATACGTGGCGCTTGCTGGGTCTGCTGCCAGGTTATGTGCGCTCATGGTCGCATCACTAGCCACCACACCACATTTCAAGGCAATTGCGCCAAGCAATGTGCACACATGGTCGCGCCCTCGACCACCACACCACCATACGTGGCACTTGCGTTGTGCATCGCCAAGCAATGTGCACCTGTGGCTGGGTTGCTTGCCACCAGACCCCAATATGTGGCGCTCGCTGGAACCGCGCCTTGTCCTTTGATAGACCCCACGATAGGATTTTTGGTATTGATTAGAAAGTAGGCACAATATTGTGCTGTAGGTATCTAAATGCCTAGCGGTTCTCCTCGACGACGCGCTCGTAGGGTTTGGTGCCCTTGTAGATCTCGTCCTTGAGCGGATTGAGCCTGAGCTTGCGGATGCGATAGAGCTGGTAGACGGCCACAGCAACATTTGCCGCTAGCGCGATGAGGCTCACCACGAAGAATGCGGTGGGATTGTGCGTGGTGGGAATGGGCGCCAGCACGTCGGCAAACTGCGGAACCGTCATGACGAACATGATCCATAGCGCAAGCGTCTGGGCCCGGTGCTGCAACCACGCGCCCCGCTTGATGAAGAAGGTGGGGATGGTGCATGCCAGCAAGAGGGCCAGACCGCAGTAGGCCGAGTGGTCCGAGATGCAGTTGTAGGTGTAGGCGAAGTTCCACAGGTCATACGCAATGATCCAGGGCCAGATCATGTCGGGCCAGATCATATCCTTGGAGGAATCCTTCGAGATGAAGATTCCGAACCAGCCGCAAATCGTGACGATGTTCAAGATGCCCGCAATGCCGTTCATGATGTTCCACGGGCCCGATATGGTCCAGAGGTTCTCCACGACGCCACCGCTCCACAGAGCAAAGCCGAACACCTGGAAGTCACGGATGACGGCCTCGGCGATGTTGATGGCAAGAATGAGCGGTGGGAAGCACAACGCCCATTTCTTCTCGTAGAGATAGTGGACCTTACCGTCCTTGCCGTTCCACTTGACGAAGCGCAAGGCGATGAAGCCGAGGCAGCCCGCAAGGGCCGAATAGGTCTTCACCCAGTTAAACCAGGTGCCGGTTCCGTACTCGTTACCGGGCGCTGCGGTCTCGGGCCAGACGAAGATGGTCAGCGCGATGGGAACGATGGCGAAAAGCGCCAGGCCGGCCCACAGCTTCACGCGTCCCAACTCGTTGAAGGCCATGAGCGCAAACAGGACGAACAGCCAGATGGCCCAGTAGATGGGATCGGCGGCTTGATACAGAATCCCCATGGTGGTTTCCCTTCCCTCGATGTCTACTTGGAAACTTCGGGCTTGTCGCCCACCTGCTCGTCCACGACGATGGCGGCCTCGGTGCTCACCGGGTCTCCGTACTCATCTATCAGCCCTTCCTCTCGGCCAACGAGGTATTCCTCCCGAGCCTTGCGTCGACGGAAGGTGACATCGGCCTTTCCACTGCTCAGCTGGTAGCAGTACCAGAAGACGAACGGGATGCCGATGATGCCGTTGATCATGCCCCACCAGTACATCACATCGGGGTTGAACCAGGCCGCGCTGTTCATGATGGTGGGGAACAGCAACGGGAAGCAGCTGCGCAACAGCAGGTGCATGCCCAGGGTGTAGATTCGGCCGGTGATGTAGAGTTCCGGCTGCCGCTTGATGATGGGATAGAGCTCGGCTGCGGCCAGGATGCAGCAGGTGCTAGCAAAGAACGCATGACCCTCGGCATAGACGAAGCACGCGTTCCACGTGGTATAGAGGAAGTTCCACATGGGCACCGTGTAGGCGATGATCTCGCCGTAATGCGCGGTGTCGTACTTCCAGTACTTGTCGCCAAAGGGCATCGTGACACACAGGATGAACCCGGCCAGGGCGTTCATGTAGTTGCCCATCTCGACATCGCGCAAGGTTGCCTCGGCGATGTTGCAGAATACGATGCCGTAGAGCACCCAGCGCACCCAGCGCTGGCGCATGAGACGCCAAAACGGGGTGTCCTTTTGCTGCACGGCGGCGATGCGCCCGATTCCGGCATAGATGAGCGGCAGTATGACCGACAGGTTCTTGGCCCAGCGGAACCAGTCATCGGCCGGTATGTTCATGATCCAGAACGGGATGGTGGCAAGCGAGACCACCCAAAACCACATGGAGGTGCGATAGTGGCGACGCATGAACTCCGTAAACAACATCAGGAGTATGGTGTATATCACCATCGAAATTGGAGTGACCCAAACAGGAACCGTCATGGCGTGCCTCCTCACCTCGACATTTTCCCAGCTAAATGCGGGAAATCAGCCGCAGTGTATCATCTCGGAGTATAATAAGATTTAACATATTGGCCTAATATGTTAAAGACATGACGAAATTTGCCAGCTTAGGCCAGGTGAGGACATGACGACAATCCTCGAATATGGGGAGCGCTCGCCGCGCGAAGCCGCCTCGCATGTTCGTCCTCATAGACAGAACCTGAGTGAGACACGCCGGCTCACGGGAACGCGCGGCAACATCGCCACGGCTGCCCGCAAGCTCTTCGAACGTGACGGCGTACGGGCAACCACGGTCAGGGCCATCGCCCAGGAGGCCAACGTGACCCGCGAGCTCGTCTACTATCACTTTGGAAACAAGAACGGCATCATCGAGGCGGTCATCGACGATTATGTCGAGGATCTGGTAGAAAGCGCCATCGCATGGAACGAAGAGCGTGTCTTCGGGGATACCCGGGGCTCGCTCAGGAAGTGCGTGCGCATCTTCCGCTATGCGCTCTACGATGCCGAAGGCACCCCGCGTCCGATGATCCGCGTGCTCGAGGAACTCGGCGTGCGCGACGCGTTTGACGTGAGAGCGACCCGGGAAACGGCGGAACTTCTCTACGATCACATCGCCACCGAATACGCCGCATACCATCAGATAGAGATCGAGCTCGTCTACGAGATGTTCTGCGTCGCAATCTTTGGCCTGGTGGGACTCGTGAAGGTCAAGCCCGACATCAGCGACGATGACCTGATGAAGGTCGTCGAGCAGACCCTGCGCCTCGACATGATCCCCCTCACGTGAGAGGAAGAGACTCGCTATAGGCTCACGATGGAGCTTGACCAGGTGAGAAGCGCATGAGCGAGCTCTCCAATCTCGAAGGCATCGGAGTCGTCATAGGCATCAAGGAACACCGCCTCTTGCTCCGTCGCGAGTTCTCTCATGGCGGCGCGGCTCGGCGGATACTCGCCGGCTCTGGCATAGCGCAATGCACGCATGACGAAGAAGGCCGACTTCACGCAGGCGGCGACGATGGCATCGAGCGAGCCTTCGGCGAAGACGAGCTCATGGCTCATCGCATGGTAGATTTCCGAAGCCCCTACCTTGGCAGACAGCATCGCATCCTCGGCAGTGAAGTCCGTATCCATGAAGTCGAAGGAGCCAAACGCAACGTGCGTATCCTGAACCAAGTTGAACACGTCGTGGCGCGGCCATGCGGCAAGCAGCTCCGGCGAGCCCGTGAACCCACAGGCAAGATCGCCGTGGGGCATGGTGGTCAGCAAGGTGCGATAACCCGCAAGGTCATCGTCATCCAAGCCCTCCACGACCAGCACGACGTCGATGTCGCTGTCGGGCCGGGCCTCCCCTCGAGCACGGCTGCCCTGGATGCCGACGAGCTTCAGGCGGGGGCCAAAAACGTCAAGCGCCTTGCCGACAAGGTCATCGGTCCAGCTTTCGATGTCGATTTTCTCGTTCATGGGAATCCCTTTCACCGTGCTGCGAAACAAGGAGGGACATGATAGCAGAGGGAGACAAGGCGCGGTCCCTTGTCTCCATACATTATTCGAGGGCGTATACTATCCGCAACGAAAGCTTGCGAGAAAGGAAGCCACCATGGCAGCCATGACCCAAGACGTGAGGGAACTATTCGAAACGGCCGAGAACATGGTCCTATGCACGGCGTCTGCCGACGGGACGCCCAACGGAGCCGCCATCGGCATGAAAACCGTCATCGACGAGGAGACGGTCTACATCTCCGACCAGTTCTTCAAGAAGACGCTGGCTAACCTGAAGGAGAATCAGAAGGTCGCCGTCGCGTTCTGGACCGGCCATGATGCGTTCCAAATCCACGGCACGGCACGCTACGTTAACGAGGGCGACGAGTTCGCCGTCCAAAAGGAGATGGTGGACGCCAAGTTCGCCTCCATGGGGCTTCCCATCAAGGCGAAGGGCGGCTGCTTCATCCATGTGGATGCGGTGTATCAGATGGCCGCAGGCCCCATGGCCGGAGAACAGCTGGCCTAGTAGAGCAATCCAATAGCAAGGCATAGTGGGGAGAGCGCGAATGCGGGATGGAGGCACGGCGGCAGAAGTCGCCTCTTGCACGACATCCACTTGCTCATTTTCCTACCGCAAAGAACTCAAGGGATGGAATACCTCACTACCCCAGCGAGTCATATACGCGCTTTTCCCTCTGAGCCAGCTTCTGACCATCGCGGCAATTTCATACTGGGCCGTGGGTTCATCCTGCCCGGCGTGGATACCCGTATTGATCATTATCCTTGCACTCGCGTGCATTCCTGTCGACGTACTCTTGTTCCGTAACTTGAAAAGAGTCCGGGACAAGGCGCGCTCAGAGCTGCGCATGAAGACACTTGCCGACCAATTGGAGGCGCAGAGACAGTACAACTTGAAGATGCAGCAGGATATGGAGCGCATCAAGGCGATCCATCGTACAGCTGATCGCGAATTTCAAAAAGCGTCAAGGTTGCTGGAAGAAAAAGAGGGCCCGCATGACGATAGTCTTTTTGCGGACATGCGAACAGCCTTGAATAGCGTCACCTTGCGTTTTTGCGAGCACCCAGCCATAGATGTACTTGCAGCGGTAAAGCATGACGAATGCGCGGCAGCAGGTATAGATGCATCATTCGCGATTAGTGTTCCTCGCAGCGTTCCTCACATCTCGGACGTGGAACTGTGCGCCGTATTCGCCAATCTCTTGGATAACGCCCTGGAAGCCGCGAAACGATCGGCAGAAGACGAATGCGCCAAGCCATTTGTGGAGATGGCATCGGAAATGCGCGGCAACATGCTCGTGGTGAGTACGCGCAATAGCATGCCATCCAATACGTCATGCACATCGAGCGAAGACGCTCATATGCAAAATCCGAGAAGGCGGCCAATCTTCAGGAGCATCGAGGATCATGGTTGGGGACTGTCCATAGTTGAGGGAATTGCCTCACGTCACAGTGGCACACTCGTAACGAGCATGGAAAAGGACGTCTTCTCTGCGGCAGCCATGTTCGTATGCGAAGATGGCTGAGAAAACACACGGAAGGTCTGCTATTGAAATACAACGCTATCATCTTAGAAGACAATCAGGAATCAATCAGGGCACTTCTTAGCCTAATCGAGGCGAGCCCCTTTGCCGAGCAGCTCGCAACACAATGCATGAGCACGACAGATGAGCTTGCTGGAGCCATAGAGAGCGAAGGCGCGCCAGACGTCCTCCTTGCTGATATAAAGCTCGACAACAGCAGTATGAACGGTATCGACGCGGTTCGCTCCCTGCTCAATTCAAACGACATGACGGAAGTAATCTATGTAACGGGATACATGGAGTATTGCGAGTCCGTCTATGAAACGCAGCATACCTATTTCCTCGTCAAACCCGTGAGCCAAAACACGTTTGACAGGGCGCTATGCAAAGCAATCGAGAACCTGCGCACCCGGCAAGACAAAGTGTTGCCTGTCACGTACAAGGGACAGACCACATACCTTCGGACCAACGAAATCGAATACGTTGAGAGCAACTTGCGTAAGGTGCATATCCACGCCACGCATGGTTCTTATGAGATGTATGCAACTGTCTCCGGCTTGATCGGGAAACTGCCCGCCTCCTTCGAGCGCTGCCACAAGAGCTTCCTGGTGAATATGGATGCCGTGACAACGTTAAGGGAAAAGGAGCTCGTCATGCGCTCTGGCAAGACGGTGCCACTCGGCCAGCACTACAACGCGACGATGCGTAAGAAACTGACGGCATACCTTGGCGGGCTGGGCGGGAACCTGCTGTGATAGAGCTCCTTCCCGATGGGTATGGCCCTGCGTTCTTCCTGATAGACTGCCTGAACGTGCTTCCTACGCAGTTCTTGTTTGCATTTACGCTGGCAAAGATTCTCGGAACACGCCATCCAAAGTTATATTGGACGTTGACAATAGCAAGCGCCTTGCTTTTTATGCCGTTTCGAACGACGATTCCGCTCTCCCTAAAGGCTCTCTTCTCGGTAGTGTGCTTGCTTGTGCTTCCCATTGCGCTTTTGCGCGGGAACCTTTTCAAAAAGACAATGGTGGTGGTCATCGCAAACACGATCATGGCCGCCGCGGAGTTTCCAGCGGGGCTCATTTGGGTTGCGCTAACGGGCTCTGAAATCATGGATTACGACGCGGTCCTTGCGCATATCCCCGAATACTTCGGGGATACTATCCTATTCCACACGAGTTGCTGCATACTTGCGCTGTGGGCGCTCTATCGAATATGCGAGCGCTTGGGCATCTCAGAGGAGAAGTCAACACAAGTTAGCATCAAAGATAGTGTCGCATACCGGGCATTTCTTCCCTTTGTGTTGGTGCAAATGCCGCTCCTATACATCGTGGCTTTCATGGGACTGCAGTTCATGAACGCAAGCACCACGGACCTTTTCATTGCGATAGTCCTTTATGCAGTCGCCATCGTTACGGACGCACTCCTGCTCTTCAGCATCCGACGCTACCAGGAAAAAGAGCGTATCGACATGGAAGCCGAGGTGCTCAGCCGCAGCGTGGACGAGAGCCTGGCTACCGCATCTGCTATGCAGGTCTCTCTCCAACAGGCGGCAGTGCTTCGCCATGACCTGCGCAATCACATGCACGTGGTGAAGAGCCTCTGCGAGCACGGCGAACACGAAGACGCCCGCGCATACCTCGATGAAGCACGCATGACCCTGTTTCCAGAGGAGTCACGGACTTCCTTTTAGCGGCACCCGCAATTGCTCCGCCTCGCGATAACCAGTTTTCATGACAACGCAGGCAGCGTTCATTCCAAAAGTATTCCCTGGGGTTTCTCCTTTCCTTAGAGTAGGCATGGCGCTCCTTTGAACGCATGGAACCAAAAGCAATTCGGGTAGATCAACGATGTCCCAAAAGAAGCCAGTGCTCGATGCGAGTGCTATACAGCGTAAACAACATACGAGCGCTCCCAACAGCGCATCCACGCCTACTAAGCTTGTAGTCAAATTCGCACGCGAGATACACCTCGTGCCCATCGAAACCATCGACTACATCGAGAGCATCGGGCGCAAGGTTTTCATTCATTCCGACGATGGCATATATCAAATGTATTCAACGATGCGTGACATCATTGCGAAGTTGCCGGAGAGCTTCCTGCGTTGCCACAACAGCTACCTCGTAAACTCAGAGCGCGTAGTCACTGTCAGGTCGACGGAAATCGTGCTCACCTCAGGCGCAAAAATTCCGATAAGCAAGCGTTATGCAAAAGGCGTGCGCGAGAGGCTAGCAGCCCTCGAGCATGAGAAGCAATCCCGCTAGCATCAATCCAATAACGGCACCGCCCAGAAGCTTTACCATCACGCCGAGGGCCGGATGCCTGCGCGCGAAGCCCTGCGAGTCGGGCTCGCCGTCAAGCTCTCCCTTGAGGAACCGGTCAATCTCCCGGTAGGTGACGATGTCGTGCTTCTTCTTCAAGCGGTCGATGGCGATGGCCATGCCGAATCCGATGGCATAGAGCACGATGAAGGTGGCCGCTCCCGCGATGTTGCCCTTGCTCATGCGGGCAAAGCCCGACGGTTCTTGCCAGACTACTGAGAACACAAGAAGGAAGAGGAAGGCCAGCCCCGAAAAGGCGAGCATGCCAATCGACAGCAGCCTCATCTTGCGCGAATCCTCCTTGATGGCCTGCTGCATTGCAACAGCATCCCCTTTGATGAGCTCGTCGATGGAAACGCCGAACAACTGGCTGAGCAAGAGCAGGCTCTGCACATCCGGATAAGTCTTGTCGTTCTCCCAATTCGAGACGGTCTGCCGCGACACGAATATCGCCTTCGCGACCTCATCTTGGGAAAGGCCGTGCTCCTCCCGTTTTGCTTTCAGTTGCCGAGCAAGTTCCATTGCCCTCTTCCTTCCGATTGCCCATCGACGCATCCCGATGTCATGCAGGCCGGAATGATAACTCGCACATCTGACAAAGGGATGCGGGTACCACGAATGCTCTTGTCAAAATCCTTTGACAAACCAGCTGAGCAGGGATTTTACGATAATTCTTCGCTTGCGGGCATAGGGACGAACGAGAAGAATGATGTCTGCAAAGGCCGCTTTTCATCAACGCCAAGCGGCACATGCATCCCGCAGGTTCATACGAAAGGAATTCCCCGATGAAAGAAAATGACGATCGTTTCGTCCAGGCATACATGCAACAAGATGGCCTGGCGAATCGCACGTACGTTCTCGTCGACCGCCAGACTGGAGTGAATTATCTCCTGGCAGGCTTTCTAGCATCTTCTGGTGTCAGCTGCACCGGCATGACCGTGCTTGTCGATTCGTCCGGCAAGCCCATCGTTACTCCCATCGAAGAATAAAACAGGCGAATCATCGATAGCGAAAGGGACAGAATAACCATGGCTCGCGAGGAAAAGGTTTGGAAATACGCAATCGAGGCAGGATATACGCCTCTGGAGGGTAGATGCATCATCGTCAAGGGCGCGGCGGGAGATCTGAGCGAGAAGATCGTCCGATTCTTCAGTGCGTGCGATGTCGCTGTCCTCCAGATGTGCGAGAACGAGATGATCCTGCTTCCCTTCGACCCTTATTGGGCGACGCTCGAAAAAGATGTCTCCCTCGTCGTTCCGTATTCGGAAATCGAATCGGTGAAGCTCGTCGATGACTTGCTCAACGTGATCATCGACATCGAGACGAACAGTGGCGGTGTCCGTCTCACCACTCAACAGAAGGAGCTGAGCGACATCCGACTCTCGGGCATATACGCCTCGCAATACGCCGGTGGGTACAAGAACTGGCATGCCGAGAATGTGGATACGACCCTTGAGGCGCTCAGCGAGCTCGGGTGCGCAGCATAAGTATGTCGCACTTCGCTCCGCACGAGGAACCTTCCTCGTCAGGCGTCGTCCAGTAGCCATCCTATAAGGCTTCGAATCGCGATACCGGATTCGGTCGTGCCCCAAAAGAGAGAATCACGCGTGAGCACGATCTTGGGAAAGGAATCATGCACGGCCTCCAGGCTCCTCAGTTCGCGGTCGAGGGTTCCTTTCTCGATAATGTTGCTGCTGACCTGGACGTAGAGTCGCTCGTCTTGTCGGTCGGCCACAAAGTCGACCTCGCCGGAGGTCCCAGCACCCACGTGCACCTCGTATCCACGCCTTCGAAGCTCACAGAAAACGACGTTCTCCAGCTGATACCCGATGTCCTGGGGTCTGAACCCGATCTCGCGGTTGCGCAGGCCAGTGTCGGGGGCAAACAGCTTCTGCATCGGCTGGAGGACCGTCTTTCCGGCAATGCCTTCCTGCTCGCAGCGCTGCACGAGGAAAGCCCGACAAAGGGCGTTCAGATAGGAATCAACCGTGGCGGGGTTGGTCTTTCTCCCCATGCTCGTAAGGGTGTCGGAGATTTTGCGTGCCGAGAACAAGCTTCCGGACGTCGAGTAGACGTAGCGGACAAGTTTCTCTAGCAGGTCGATATCCCGCAGATCGAACCGCTTCGCGACATCGTTGAGAATTACCGTGTCATGGATTGCCGTCAGCTCCTTCATCACGAATCCCTCTTCGAAGCTGGGCCTGTCGAAAAGGCCGGGCATGCCCCCGAACCTGACATATCGAGAAAAGAGGTCCTCCTGCGAAAGCTCGCTCGCGCAAGAGTCGGTGGCCTGCGAGAAATCCATGTACTCTGAAAAGGACAGAGGCCATACGGGAATTTCGATGTAGCGACCAGAAAGGTAGGTGGCGAGGTCAGACGACAACAGAAACGCATTCGAACCGGTTAGGTAGATGTCCGCCGTTTGCTCCGTGTGAAGCCGACGTACTACCTTCTCCCAGCCTGGAACCTCCTGCACCTCATCGAGGAATACATAGAAGGGGCTCGATTTCTTGCGCTCGGCGAGCGCTTGGCGAATAAGGTCATCCAACCAGGCGCTCGTCGGCTCAAGCGGAGTGTCGAAGCTGTCGAGCTTTTTGTAGAGGATATTCTTCTCGGGAACGCCTTTGGACAACAGTCGTTCTGTGAGCATGCGAAGCAGCGAGGACTTACCGCAACGACGTACACCGCTGAGCACCTTGATGGGCTCGGTGCCCAGATACGAGTCGAGGAGCGTGTCGTAGGCCGGCCGCGGAATGAGCCTGCTTCTCATTTCAACCATGGTTACTCCCTCATGCAATAGTGATAATTACGTTTGTCACTTTATGATTATTTTAATAAAGTGTCAATCGTAATTTACACATGATACATGCGATAGTAAGCGAGATGGTTCTCGTGACTCGCTGACTTCCCACAAGTCCCTGTTCGTGTATGTCGCGCTTGAATCGTCGCGTTAGCGGCTCATCACTCTTACTCCGAACTTGACCAGAGCCGGAAGGCCGGGAACCTGGAGGCGCCGCTCCCGCCGTGCCCGCCTGGTAGTTCTCGTTCATGTAGTTGTATTGGATCTGGCAGAAGCCCCAGTCGAAGGAGTCGAGCAGTGTGGGGAAGTCGGCTTTCGGTCCGTGATATGAGAACCCGATGTTGGCAATGCGCCCCGTGCTTTTCTGCTCATTCACCCATTCTTTGAAGCCAAACGAACTCAGGCGGTCCCATGCCACTGCGCTCGTTACGTTATGGACGAGGTAGTAGTCGATATGGTTGGTGCGCAGCCTTTCAAGAGAGCGCCCTAAATACTTGTCGAAGTCGACTGCCGCCTCGCATCTTGCCATTGGCAGCTTGGTGGCGATATGCACTTTTTCCCTAAGGCCGGGGTTGCGAGCGAATATCTCACCTAGGGCGGCTTCATTTCCGTTGTACAGGTAAGCCGTGTCGAGATAATTCACGCCTCTTTCGACAGCCTCGACAATAAGCCGCTCAGAGGCATCGATGTCTATGCGCCCCGCTGTGGTTGGGAACCTCATACAGCCGAAGCCCAGCGCCGACAGCTCGTTTCCGTTCTTGGCATCAGTTCTGAATTGCATGGCAATCACTCCTTGCACAGAATTAATTGCATGATGTGACTACGTTTTCGGTCTCTATCCTGCGACCCATCCGCTTCCCATCCAAAGCGCTGCCTGTGAGGAGGCGGGCTATCCGATCCCGTCCTACGAGAGTCGTTTCGTGACTTCCTGACCGTCCAACTCGTGGGCTATGGAACGCTAAAGGGAAAGCAGAGATAGCGTGCGCTATCATGGCGAGATAGTAGCAAACATATAAGACGCCCTCTACATTGCATTGGCGCTGAAGAGAAGGAGGGGCATGCACGTTTTTCCTAGTTCGGCACAAGCTGCCTACGACAAGGCGTCATCGTCTTACAAGCTGGCTGCGCCTCGCATAGTCACCTCCCTCGACGAACTGCCTTTGGGCGTTCTTTGCGATCCCGACCGTGGAACACTCGAAGCCGTTGAATTGCGTGGGCTCCATGCTGCGGAAGCGGAATTCGTCGAACTTGAGGTTTCCGGTGGCCGCATCTCCAACTGCCAATTCCTTGATTGCGACTTCACCGGTGCGCTTTTCACCGATATCGCCTTCGATGCTTGTGACTTCTCCAACAGCGTATTCGACAGCGCCGCATTCACGCGCTGCACGTTCAGCAACTGCAAGTTCGCCGGGGCGTCCTTTGCCGAGGCGCTCTGGAAGCATGTCGCCGCAGACGAGTGCACATTCGCCTACGGCGCATTCAACCGATGCCTCTGGAAGACTGTCCGTGCTCGCGCTTGCGATTTCTTATCAGTGGACATGTCTGAAATGGAACTGTGCGGCATCTCGCTCGATGACGACCGCTTCGTTGGAACGAGTTTCTTTCGCACGAAGCTCGTCGGCCTCGATTTCACGTCATGTCAGCTCGAAGGCATTGCCATATCGGACGCTATGGATGAGGTGTACGGTGCGAAGTTCGGACTCTATCAAGCTGCTGCGCTGGCCCGGCGCCTTGGTGTCATTATTGAGGAGTAGCTAAAATGACCAGAGTAAAGGATGAGGTAGCGGTATAATGCTCACTCAATGCGGGCGTCGCCAAGTGGTAAGGCCCCAGCTTCCCAAGCTGGTATCCGCGGGTTCGAGTCCCGTCGCCCGCTCCATCATGACCCCTGACCCCGCTCCTTCGAGCGGGGTCGTATGATATTGGTCGTCATATCTGCGACCCGCGAGGCCCAATCGGGAGGGATCATGGAATCAAAGCTCAATTGCATGAGCTGCGGAACCACCGCATGCGAATACACCGATCGCGAAGAACCGGGGTTTTGCGCGCAGGGCGCGATCTCGTCTGCGCTGCATGACGAGGCGCAACGTCTGTACGCGCTTCCCGAAAACCACGTCATCATGCAAGCCGCCGCGATGGTCAGCGAGGAGACGGCAAACTCCACGCGCGTGCAGGACACCATCAAGTTCGCGAACCTCATCGGCGCCACCCACATCGGCATCGCGTCGTGCACCATCATGCTGCGCGAAACGCGCATCCTGGCCAAGCTGCTCGAACAGGCGGGCTTTTGCGTCGAGACGGTTGGCTGCAAGCTCGAAAGCAACCGGAGGGCCGACCTCGACCTTGAGCCCCCGGCAAGAGGCGGCGAAGGAGGCGTCGTCTGCAATCCCATCATGCAGGCGCTGCTCCTCAACGAGGCGAAGACGGACCTGAACATCCTCATGGGCATATGCGTGGGACATGATGCCCTCTTCTGCAAGTACTCCGATGCACCCGTCACGACGTTTGCCACGAAGGACTTCCTCGCCGGCAACAACCCGTGCGCGGTGCTGTACACGGCACATTCTTGCTACGAGAAGAAGCTCGCGCAGACCGTGGAGGAATGGCACGCATCTGATTAGAAGCCTGATGAGAACACCGTTCCAGCGCCCGAAACTACACGAGCTTTCGGGCTGCGCTGGCCGCTTTCTCGTCCATCGAGGCGTTGACCGGTTCGTAGGCAAGCGCATGGGTCGGGCAGTTCCTGACACACGCTGGTTCCAGCCCGAACTGCGTTCTGGCATAGCATCCGTCGCATTTCTGCATCTTCCCGCTACTCCCAAAACGGGGAGCCCCAAACGGACAGGCCATCGCGCAGGCATGACAGCCGATGCACAGGCCATCGTCCACCAGCACGGACCCCGTTGCGGCATCTCTCGCTATCGCCCCTGCAGGGCACGCGGCTATGCACACCGCATCTTCGCAATGCATGCAGGCAATCGAGACACTGGCGTTGCCACGGTGCTTGCCCACCAGCCTTCCGGGAACATTCTCGACGATTCGCCACGATAGATCATCCCTCGCGACATCGAGGTCGTTCTGATCCATGCACGACACGACGCACGAATAGCATCCTATGCAGCGGTCGGACTTGAAGACGATGCTCTTGCTCTCTCTGGAAGTCATGCCTATGCCTCCTTCGCATTGGCGCTCATGCGGGCGGGAACCACCTTGCAGAGCAGGGACCTGTATCCCGGGAAGCCCGAAATAGGATCGAGGTAATCGCCCGACATGAGATCGTTTCCATTGGCCTCGGGCCAGTCATGGTAGAGGTGCACGTCGCCTTCGCGAATCGTGTCGTCCAGATGCGCCTTCACCGAAACGCTTCCCTCCGGCGTCATGAGCTCGACTTCCTCACCCTCGGCGATGCCGACACGCTTGGCGTCGGCCGGATTCATGTCGCAGACAGGGTCCGGCGCGAACTGACGAATCCAGGGAATGCGAAAGGTGCGGCTGTGCTGGAACATGGGCTTGCGGGCACCGACGGACAGGACGAACGGATACTCCTTGGCGATCTCCGGCTGCGAGACGGGGCTCGTCGCCGGCTCCCGGAAAGAGGGAAGCGCCTCGAAGCCCTCGCCATCCGTTTCGGAAAGCACGCTGGAGACGAATTCGAACTTGCCCGACGGAGTCTTGAATCCCTGGTCGACGTACTTCCTCTCGGCGGGCTTCTTGAAATCGGGGACGAACATCCCGGCCGGGTGCTTCTTGAGCTCCGCAACGGACAGGGCGCTGGGCTCGAGCATCCAATCCAGGCACGCGTCGAATCCCGACTCGAGCAGGTCATCACCCAGACCCAGCTCACGGCTCAGCTGCGCGATGATATCGACATCGGAGCGGGACTGCCCAACCGGATCTATCGCAGGCTGCGAGAGCATCACGTAGCCCATGGGCCAACACCGAGCTTCGCTACGCTCCACCGAGGTGCATACCGGCAAGACGATGTCGGCATACTTGGCGCTGTCGGTCAGGAAGGGATCTGCCACCGCTATGAAATCGAGTTTGCTGAAGGCATCGATGAAGCCCTGCGAATCGGGGAACATCCTATGGTTGAAGCCCATGCAGAACGCGGCCTTGAGCGGGTAGGGGTCTTCGGTCAAGATCTGCCTTGGGATATCGCACGCCTGCGCTTGTGTGGTCAACCGATCCCACACCGGAAAGCGGCGGGAGCCGACCCTTTCCGGCAAATCCTTCAGACGGGACGCCAAGGTGAACTCGCCCTCGCGCGTGGGAAAACCTCCTGGTATATGTACCAACGAGGGTTTGTTCATGAGGTTTCCGCCATGGATGTCGAAATTACCGGTCAATCCGATGAGGCAGAACACCGCACGGTAGTTCTGCACGCCATTCGTGTGATGGACCACGGGTGCCGCGCTGGTCATGATGCTCGCGGGCTTCGTGGTCGCGTACATCCGGGCCGCCTCGCGGATCAGGTTCGCGTCAACACCCGTGATGTCCTGCGCCCTTTCCGGAGTCATCTCTGCGGCGAGCTTGGCGTATTCCTCGAAACCGACCGTCCAATTGGCGACGAAGTCGGCATCGTAGAGATTCTCGTCGATGATGACGTTGGCCATCGCAAGCGCCAGTGCGCCATCGGTCCCCGGGCGCAGCTGCAGATGAATGTCGGCGCGAGCCGCGAAAGGGGTGACACGAGGGTCGACCACTATCAGCTTCGTCCCCTTGTCCAAACGATTGAACAATCCTTCACATATGAGCGTCCTTGACGCTGCCGGGTTGTTGGACCACATCATTATGCAAGCCGACTCACCGTTGTCCGGACCCGCGGGCGCGCCGTAGGTGAGCTGCTGGGCCATGATGGTGGCCGTCGAGCACGTGCTCGACTCGGTGCAGTAATTCGGCGAGCCAAAGCTCATGGCAAGGCGCTGCAAGAACGGCCTGTGGTGCTTGGGGTAACCCGCGAAGAAGATGACCGATTCCGGACCGTACTCCTTCTTGGCGGCGTTGAAGTTCTTGGCGATCTCGTCCAGGGCCTCATCCCAGCTGATTGGCTCGAACTTAC